>JAUIEF010000176.1 GCA_030428785.1 bacterium | reverse complement strand
TCCCGCAACTGGGTGTACCTCTCGGTGACCGGCCTCGACGACCAGCTCTTCGGCTCGCCGATCTCGCAGCAGAACGTCGAGGTCGCGATCCAGTGGATGCTCGACAACTTCAACGTCGACCCCGACCGCGTCTTCATGGTCGGCTTCTCGGTGGGCGGCGGCATCGTCACGAGCTTCGCGTCGCGGCACCGCGACCCCGACGGGATCATGATCGCCGGGCTGGGCCTCGTGAGCTCCACCTTCGACTGGACGATGGAGTACAACCTCGGCACGCCCGACCTCCAGAGCTGGATGGAGAACCCGTACAACTTCGGCGGGCCGCCCTCGACCAACCTCTTCTTCTTCCAGCGGTCGAGCTCGGTGTACGAGGACGAGGCGAGCTACCCGCCGACGCCCGGGACGGTCGTCCCCGACGACTCGCTCGGCGTGAACGTCTCGCACCTGCCGATCTTCATGACGTACGACGTGCTGGACTTCATCCTGCACGTGCCGCACATCAACGACGACTTCGAGCTCCTGCTGTCCGGCGTGGGCAAGACGGTCACGAAGGACATCCAGATCGGCACGGTCTACCCGCCGGACCCGAGCATCCTCGTCACCCACTCCTGGTACGTGCTCGACGAGGACGCGCTCTTCGACTTCTTCGACGGCGTCACGGTGGACCGCTTCCCGGACGACTTCCACGCGATCCAGGAGGCGGGCGGCCGCGTGTCGTGGATCACGACCACGCAGGACGCCCCCGGCGAGTTCGTGCACGCGGACGGCCAGGTCATCCCCGCCGGGCGCCGGATGATCCTCTCGAACGTCCGCAACGCCACGGACGTCGTCGTGGACGTGGGCGACGCGGGCATCACGACCTTCCCCATGCGCATGACGGCGACCTCGGCGGACGGCGACGGCTTCCGCCTGCGCCTCACGGGCTTCCCGCTGAGCCCGAGCCGCCTCCACGACTGGACCACGGACGCGCTCGTCACGGGCGTCGACTCCGATCCGGCGACGGGCTCGCTCATCGTCGACGTGCCGGGCAACACGACGCTCGACCTCAAGATCAAGCACGACCCGACCTGGACGTCCGTGCTCACGACCTCGCCCAACCCGGTCGCGACGAACGCGCCCATCACGGTCGCCGTCGACGGACCGCCCACGAGCACGCTCACCTACCTCATCGTGAGCCTCGCGGAACTCTACATCCCGGTCGGCAGCGTCACGATCACGGCCTCCCCGCTCTCGCCCGCCTGGGTGCGCCTCTTCGCGCTCGACGGCTCCGGCGACCTGAACGTCGTGAACACGGTGCCGGACGACGCCGGGCTCATCGGCCTGCGCTTCCCCACGCAGGCCCTCACGGTGGGCCCCGGCTCGACCTTCGAGAGCGTGAGCAACCTCTGGGGCCTCTACGTGGAGTGAGGCCGCCGGGGGCCCCCGCGGCGCGCGCCGACGGCGCCGGAACGGGGTCCCGCTGCGCCCTTGCCCGGGCGGGAGGCGCTCTCGTACCATGCCGGGCCGCCTCGCGCTCCCGGAACCGGGACCGCGGACAGCCCCCGGGCGCCTCGCCCGGCGGGCCGAGACGAAACGGAGTCCCCCATGACGAAGGTCAAGCTGCGCAAGAGCAACACCAAGCGGAAGCGGAGCACCGGCTTCCGGACGCGCATGAAGACCGTCGGCGGCCGTCGGATCATCCGTCGGCGCCGCCGTCGCGGTCGCTCGCTGAGCTGACCCGGCGGGAGACCGCCCGGCCCCGCGCCCGGGGTCCGTCGTCGTGACCGGTCCCGCTCCCCGACCCTCCCCGGCCGCCCGTCCCGCGGACGCCGGCTCCGACGCGCCGCCGCGCCCGCTCCCCATGAGCGCGGCCGAGGTCGCGGAGCGCGGCTGGGACGCCGTCGACGTCGTGCTCGTCTCGGGCGACGCCTACGTCGACCACCCGTCCTTCGCCGCCGCCCTCGTGGGCCGCACGCTCGAGGCCGAGGGCTTCCGCGTCGCGATCCTGGCGCAGCCCGACTGGTCGGACGCCTCCGCCTTCGCCGTGTTCGGCCGCCCGCGCCTCTTCTTCGGCGTGACGGCGGGGAACATGGACTCGATGCTCAACCACTACACGGCCAACCGCCGGCCGCGCAGTGACGACGCGTACTCGCCCGGCGGCGCGGCGGGCCGGCGCCCGGACCGCGCGACGGCGGTCTACAGCCAGCGCTGCCGCGAGGCGTTCCGGGGCGTGCCCGTCGTGGCCGGCGGCGTCGAGGCCTCGCTGCGCCGCTTCGCGCACTACGACTACTGGTCGGACACGGTGAAGCCGTCGGTGCTCGTGTCGAGCAAGGCGGACCTCGTCGTGTTCGGCATGGGCGAGCGCGCCGTGACGGAGATCGCGCGGCGGCTCGACGCGGGCGAGCCGGTGTCGGCGCTCACCGACGTGCGCGGCACGGCGTACCTGCTGGGCCGCACGGCGGAGGTGCCGCCCTTCGCGGACGGCATGCGCGCCGCGGGGACGCCGGCCCGCGAGGACGCGACCGCCGTGCTCCCCGACCTCGACGCGGTGAAGACGGACCCCGTCGCGTTCTCGATCGCGACGCGCGTCATCCACCGCGAGACGAACCCGTTCAACGCGCGCCGCCTGCTCCAGGCGCACGGCGACCGCACCGTCGTCCAGAACCCGCCGTCGCTCCCGCTCTCCGAGGCGGAGATGGACGCGGCCTACGACCGCCCGTTCACGCGCCGCGCCCACCCGAGCTACACCGAGCGCATCCCGGCCGAGGAGATGATCGCGCAGAGCGTGACGATCATGCGCGGCTGCTTCGGCGGCTGCAGCTTCTGCAGCATCACGACGCACCAGGGGCGCGTCATCCAGTCGCGGAGCAAGGCGTCGGTGCTCGCCGAGGTGGACCGCGTCGCCCGGGACGAGCGCAGCAAGGGCGTCGTGTCGGACATCGGCGGGCCCACGGCGAACATGTACAAGATGCGCTGCACGTCGCCCGGGGTCGAGGCGAGCTGCCGCCGGCTCTCGTGCGTGTTCCCGGCCATCTGCCGGCACCTGGGCACGGACCACGGCCCGCTCGTGGAGCTCATGCGCGAGGCGCGGGAGCGGCCCGGCGTGCGGCGCGTGCACGTCGCGTCGGGCGTGCGCATGGACCTCGCGAGCCGGTCGCCGGAGTACCTGCGCGAGCTCGCGACGCACCACGTGAGCGGGCACCTCAAGGTCGCGCCCGAGCACGTGAGCGAACGCGTCCTGAAGGCGATGAAGAAGCCGCCGCAGAGGAGCTTCGAGGAGTTCGCGGAGCGCTTCGACGAGGCGAGCGCCGCCGCGGGCAAGGAGCAGTACCTCGTGCCGTACTTCATCGCGGGGCACCCGGGCTCGGACCTCGACGCGATGATCGAGCTCGCGCTCTTCCTCAAGGGCGCCGGCTACCGGCCGCGCCAGGTGCAGGACTTCATCCCCGCGCCCATGGACCTCGCGACGAGCATCTACCACACGGGGCTCGACCCGCACACGCTCGAGCCGACGCCCGTCGCGACGCGCCTGCGCGACCGCCGCTGGCAGCGCGCGCTCATGCAGTTCTTCAAGCCGGAGAACTGGTTCGAGGTCGTCGAGGCGCTGAAGGAGGCCGGCCGCGAGGACCTCATCGGTCACGGCCCGCAGTGCCTCGTGAAGCCGGACCCGCCGGCGGAGGCGCGCGACGCGCGCTCGAAGCGCCGCGGTCGCGAGCTCGACGAGTACGTGCACGAGAAGGAGCTCTTCGGGCCGCGCGGCGAGCAACGTCGGTCACGAGGTCCCGGAGCGGCGGGAGCTGCGTCCGGCGGCCGGCGCCGACGCGCGCGCGGCGGCGCGTCGAAGAAGGGCGGGAGGCACGGCCCGCGCGACGACGGCGACGTCAGCTCGCGTCGTCGTCGCGGCCGTCGCTGAGCGCGCGCAGCTTCGCGTACTTGAGGAAGACGTAGAAGCCGCCCACCGCCGAGAGCACGAGGCCGCGCCAGCCGTCGCGCCAGCCCGCGCGCAGCACGAACATGCGCAGGAAGCGCCCCAGCGGTCGCCAGACGAGCTTGCCGAGCGACGCGCGCTCGCCCCTCGCCGCGCGCTGCGCCGCCATCTCGTCCGTGTAGCGGTTCACCTTGCCGATGTGCGCGGCGAGGCTGCGGAACGGACGGTGGTTGAGGCGCCCCGCCGCGAGCCGGACGACGCGGCCGGGGACCTCGAGGCGGTCGTGCGGATCCGTGCCCGTCGCGCGCGCCTTCCCGCGCCGCACGAGCCGCAGCCGCCACTCGGGCGACCACCCGCAGTGGTCGATCCAGCCGCCGAGGTAGCGCGTGCGCCGGTCGAGCTCGAAGCCGTCGACGTCGTCGGGCGCGCCGTCCGTGGCCGCGGGGAGCGCGAGGCGCAGCGGGTCCTCGAGCCACTCGTCCGCGTCGAGGCAGAGCACCCAGTCGCCGGAGCCCAACTCGAGCGTCCGGGCGCGCTGCCCGTTCATGCCGCGCCAGTCCTCCTCGAGGACCGTCGCGCCGGCCGCCGCCGCGAGCTCCCGCGTGCGGTCCGTGCTGTGCGAGTCGAGGACGACGACCTCGGCGCCGAGGCCCTCGAGCGAGGCGAGGCAGCGCGGGAGGTTCTCCTCCTCGTCGCGCGTCATGATGCAGACGGTGATCGTCACGGGCGGCATCATCCGGGGCCCGCGCGGCGGGTTGCAAGCCGCCTTGGCCGCTCCCAGCGGTCCCGGTAGGATGTCACGCCCCTCGCCCGACGCCCCCCACGGAGCGCCCATGAGCGCAGAGAGCGCCCCCGGCCTCGGGACCCACGCGCCCGCCACCGACCGCCCCGGCCTGCGCTGGACCGTGCACCCGGCCGCGGCGGACCCGGTGCGCGCGGTCCTGCTGGGCGCCGTCGTGCTCGTGGCGAGCGTGCTCGCGACCCAGTACAGCGGGTCGGCCGCCCTGGGCGCCGTGTCCGCTCTGCTCCTCGCGGCGAGCCTGCGCGCCTGGTACCTGCCGCGGACGTACGCCGTGGACCCGTCGGGCGCCTCCGAGGAGGGCCCGCTCGCGGCGCCGCGCCGCCTCGCCTGGTCCGAGGTGCGCGCCGTCCGGAAGGCGCGCTTCGGCGTCTACCTCTCCACGCTCCACACGCAGAGCCGGTTCGTCCGCGACCGCGGCCTCTTCCTGCGCACGGCCGGCAACCGCGAGGAGGTGCTCGGGTACGCCCGCGCCCTCGTGCGCGAGCCCGACGCCGGGACGCCCGGGGACGGCGCGTGACGGTCGTCACCGACGAGGATCGCGCCCTCATGGAGGAGGCGGCGGACGCCGTCGTGAAGCGGCGCCTCGCCGTGCCCGCGATGATGTTCCTCGAGACGGTGTCGCCCATGAACACCGTCACGGCGTCCATGCTGCACATGATCACGCCCATCTGGGGCCTCGCGCTGCCGGCCGAGCGGCTGAAGCAGGTCGCGACGATGCTCGAGCGGCGCGACACGATCCCCGAGCTCATCCGCGTCATCGACGAGCGCGAGGAGCGCCGCCGCCGCGAGGAGCGCGACGAGAAGCGCGCGCGCAAGGACGCGCGCCGCCACCGCAAGCCCGACCCACGGAGCCGACCGTGACCGACAAGATCCGATCCATCCTCGCCACCGACTGCGGCAGCACGACGACCAAGGCGATCCTCATCGAGCTCACCGACGAGGGCTACCGCCTCAAGGTGCGCGGCGAGGCGCCGACGACCGTCGAGAAGCCGTTCGACGACGTGACCGTCGGCGTCGTCAACGCGGTGACCGAGGTCCAGGAGCTCGCCGGGCGACCCCTCGTCGGCGAGGACGGCCTCATCATGACGCCGCAGCAGGGCGACGCGGGGGTCGACCTCTACCTCTCCACGTCGAGCGCCGGCGGCGGCCTCCAGATGCTCGTCGCGGGCGTCGTGCGCACGATGACCGCCGAGTCCGCCGAGCGCGCCGCGCTGGGCGCCGGCGCGATCGTCATGGACACGATCTCGAGCAACGACAAGCGCCAGCCGCACGAGCAGATCGCGCGCATCCGGCACCTGCGGCCCGACATGATCCTGCTGTCCGGCGGCGTGGACGGCGGCACGACGAGCCACGTCGCCGAGCTCGCCGAGCTCATCGGCGCCGCGGACCCCAAGCCGCGCCTCGGCTCCGGCTACGAGTTGCCCGTCGTGTACGCCGGCAACGTCCAGGCGCGCGACGCCGTCAAGGAGGCGCTCGAGGCGAAGACCGCGCTGTCGATCGTCGACAACCTGCGCCCGACCCTCGACGAGGAGAACCTCGACCCGGCCCGCGACCAGATCCACGACCTGTTCATGGAACACGTCATGGCGCAGGCGCCCGGCTACGACAAGCTCAAGAGCTGGACAAGCGCGCCGGTCATGCCGACGCCCGGCGCCGTCGGGCAGATCATCCAGACCATCGCGAAGCAGCGCGGTATCTCGGTCATCGGCGTGGACATCGGCGGCGCGACGACGGACGTGTTCAGCGTCTTCAAGGACACGTTCAACCGCACGGTCTCCGCCAACCTCGGCATGAGCTACTCGATCAGCAACGTCATGGCCTCGGCGGGCCTGGAGAACGTGCTGCGCTGGGTGCCGTTCGACATCGACGAGAGCGAGCTCCGCAACCGCATCAAGAACAAGATGGTGCGGCCCACGACCATCCCGTCGCTCATCCGCGACCTGCAGGTCGAGCAGGCGCTCGCCCGCGAGGCGCTGCGTCTCTCGCTCATCCAGCACAAGGAGTTCGCGACCGAGCTCAAGGGCGTGCGCAAGAGCCGCGACATCTCCGAGGCCTTCGACCAGAGCGGCAGCGGCAACACGATCGTCGACATGATGGCGCTCGACCTCGTCGTCGGGTCGGGCGGCGTGCTGAGCCACGCGCCGCGCCGCGTGCAGGCCGCGCTCATGCTCGTCGACAGCTTCGAGCCCATGGGCATCACGGCGCTCGCCGTCGACAGCATCTTCATGATGCCGCAGCTCGGCGTGCTCGCGAGCGAGCAGCCCGAGGCCGCCACCGAGGTCTTCGAGCGCGACTGCCTCGTCATGCTCGGCGCCTGCGTCGCGCCCGTCGGCACCACGAAGGGCGGCAAGCCGCTCGCCGAGGTCACGATGGACCTGCCCGACGGCGCGAAGACGGTGGGCCTCTCGCGCGGCGACCTGCTGCGCGTGCCGCTCGGCCAGGGCGAGACGGCGCGCGTGCGCGTCGTGCCGGCCAAGGGCGTCGACGTCGGCGCCGGACCGGGCCAGCCCTTCGAGAAGACGGTCGACGGCGGCGAGGTGGGCATCCTCCTCGACGGCCGCGGCCGCCCGCTGCAGCTGCCGACGACCGCGAACGAGCGCGTCGCCGCCATCGAGCAGTGGATCGAGAACCTCGACCTCTACCCGCGCAGGAGCTGAACGCATGGGTCACGCCTACACGCCGGGCCTCAAGGTGTCGGACGCCGCCGAGTTCGTGCGCCACCGCATCCTCCCCATCCCGGGCGAGGTGCTCGTGAAGCAGGGCGACACGGTCGAGCCGGAGACGGTCGTGGCGCGCGCGCTCCTGCCGGGCAACGTCGTCACCGCGAACCTCGCGCGCCTGCTCGGCGTCGCCGCCGCGGACCTCGACGACCTCATGCTCGTCCAGGAGGGCGCCGCCGTCGAGAAGGACCAGCCCATCGCGCAGAGCAAGGGCATCTTCGGCTTCATGAAGCAGACGGCCAAGGCGCCGACGACGGGCGAGCTCGAGTCCGTGTCGAAGGTCTCCGGCCAGGCGATCTTCCGCGAGGCGCCGATCCCCGTGGAGGTGAAGGCCTACGTGGGCGGCATCGTGAGCGAGGTCGAGGAGGGCTTCGGCGTCCACGTCGACTCGCGCGGCACGATGGTCCAGGGCATCTTCGGCATCGGCCCCGAGGTGAGCGGCCCCATCGCCGTCGCCTCCGACGACCCGGCGCGCCCGCTCATGCCGCAGGACGTCAAGCCCGAGCACGCGGGCACGGTGCTCGTCGGCGGCTCGATGGCGCGCCTCGACACGCTGAAGGCCTGCGTCGACAAGGGCGTCAAGGCGCTCGTCGTGGGCGGCATCGACGCGGCCGACCTCAAGCAGCTCCTCGGCTACGACCTGGGCGTCGCGATCACGGGCAACGAGACCGTCGGCCTCACGCTCGTCGTCACCGAGGGCTTCGGCCAGCTCGCCATGTCCGGCAAGACGCACCGCCTGCTCTCCGAGCGCGCGGGCCAGACGGCCTCCGTGAGCGGCGCCACGCAGATCCGCGCGGGCGTCATGCGGCCCGAGGTCCTCGTCCCGTCCGAGATCCACCAGATCGAGGAGACCGAGGTCGACACGGGCCTCATGCACGTCAACTCGACGGTCCGCATCATCCGCGACCCGCACTTCGGCGAGCTGGGCCGCGTGACGGACCTCCCCGCCGAGCCCCACGTGCTGGACACCGAGGCGGCCGTCCGTATCCTCACGGTCGCCCTCAAGGACGGAGAGCACGTGACCCTGCCCCGCGCGAACGTCGAGCTGGTGGACGAACGGCTTTGATGCCCCCCCTGCTTCCGCTCGGCGCCTCGCTCTCCGAGGCCTTCGCCACGCTGTGGTGGAAGGCCGGCGCGGCGGCCCTCGCGGTGCAGGACGTCGGCGGCGACGCGGCCCTGCCGCTCATCGACCGCAACAAGATCTCGACGCTCTGGGCGATCCTGTTCTTCGGCGTCGTCATGTTCGTCGTCCAGAGCCAGGCGAAGAAGGGCAAGGACATCCCCATCCGCCGCATCGCCGGCCTCGACGCGCTCGACGAGGCCATCGGCCGCTCGACCGAGATGGGTCGCCCGGTGCTCTACGTGCCCGGCATCGACGAGATCAAGGAGATCCAGACGATCTACTCGATGATGATCCTCCGGCACGTGGCGCGGAAGACGGCGGAGTTCGGCACGCCGCTCATCGTGCCCGTGAAGGACTCGGTCGTCATGACGTTCGCCGAGGAGGCGTGCAAGCAGGGCTGCATGGACGCCGGGCGCCCCGACGCGTTCATCCCCGACAACGTGCGCTACCTCTCGAACGAGCAGTTCGCGTACTGCGCGGGCGTCGCCGGCATCATGAACCGCGAGGTCCCCGCCGCGAACATCATGCTCGGCATGTTCTTCGCCGAGTCGCTCATCCTCGCGGAGACGGGCTTCTCCACGGGCGCCATCCAGGTGGCCGGCACGGCCAAGCAGCACCAGCTCCCGTTCTTCGTGGCCGCCTGCGACTACACGATCATCGGCGAGGAGTACTTCGCGGTGACGGCGTACCTCACGCGCGAGCCGGGCCTGCTCGGCACGATCCGCGCGGCGGACCTCACGAAGGTGCTCGCGATCGCCTCGCTCGTGATCGGCGTCGTCCTCGCCACGATCTACTCGCAGGACCTCGCCGACGGCGTCCTCGACACGCCGTTCCACGCCTTCAAGAACCTCTTCGATCCCCAGTAGCGTCAGGCGATGAAGCGCGAGATCCCCATCCTCCTGACGATCCTGTGCGGCCTCGCGATCACGTGGTCGTTCTTCTCGCCGCAGCCCGTCTCGCAGGCGGTGAACGACGAGCTGCTCGCCTGGGGCACGGTGTTCTTCAGCGTCGCGTTCCTGCTGGGCATCGGGAACCTCGTGCGCATCAGCCTCAAGCAGATCAGCGCGCGGCACCCGGACTGGCCGTACAAGGCGCTGCTGCTCGTCGTGCTCTTCGGCTACATGATCATCGGCGTGGCGGAGATCCACGGCTGGTTCGGCATCCCCGACGGGCAGAACCTGCGCCGCGACTGGATCTACGAGCGCGTCTTCCAGCCGCTGCAGGCGACGATGTTCAGCCTGCTCGCGTTCTACATCGCGTCCGCCGCCTTCCGCGCGTTCCGCGCGCGCTCGCTCGAGGCGACGCTCCTGCTCACCGCGGGCGCGCTCGTCATGATCGGGCAGGTGCCCATCCCGCCGTTCTTCCCGTTCGCGGAGGCGATCGGCGACTACTCGGTGCGGCTGCAGGGCTTCCTCATGGCCTACGTCAACGCGGCCGGCCAGAAGGCGATCATCATGGGCGCCGCCCTCGGCACGCTGGCCACCGGCCTGCGCATCGTGCTCGGCATCGAGCGCAGCTACCTCTCGGAGTAGGCGACCCGGACCGTCATGGCCAAACCCCTCGACCTCGACCGCCGCTGGATCTTCCTGGCCATCGGGCTGCTCGTGGTGGGTCTCTACGTGGCCGGCATCGCCGCCGAGATGCCCGTGAACACCTACGTGCAGAGCTACTACGACACGATCGAGGCGCTGCCCGAGGGCTCGATCGTCATGCTCTCGGCGGACTTCGACCCGGCGAGCGCCGCCGAGCTCCTGCCGATGTACCAGGCGACGATCCACCACCTGCTCAAGCGCAACCTGCGCGTGGTGAACGTCGCGACCTGGCCCGCCGCGCCGCCCTACACGCGCTCCGAGTTCGACGACATCGCGCCGGTCTACGAGAAGCAGTACGGCACGGACTGGGTCGAGCTGGGGTTCAAGCCGGGCGACGACGTCGCCATGGGACAGATCGGGCAGTCGGTGACGTCCGCGTACAACAAGGACGACCGCAACGGCGGGCCGCTCACCGACCTCCCGCTGCTCGAGGAGGTCGGCGACAGCTTCCAGGGCATCTCGCTGCTCGTGACGATGAGCGCCGGCTACCCGGGCATCCTCGAGTGGATCGCCCAGGCCGGCGGCCGCTACCAGATCCCGATCCTCGCCGGGACGACGGCGGTCCAGACGCCCGACCTCTTCGCGTACTACCCGAGCCAGCTCAGCGGCTTCCTCGGCGCGGCGACCGGCGCCACGATGTACCTGCAGCTCGTCGGCGCGGACGTCCCGGAGCTCGCGGAGGCCACGGCGACGAACCAGAGCCGCATGCTCATCCAGACCGGCGCGCACTTCCTCATCATCGCGCTGATCGTCGTGGGCAACATCTTCTACTTCCTCGGCCGGAAGGAGGGCTGACGTGCTGACGCGCTCCTTCCTCGCCGTGCAGGACGCCGCGGGCCCCGCGTTCTTCTCGCTCAGCGACGACATGGACCTGATCGGCGGCTGGCTGATCTGCTTCCTGACGCTCGCCGTGTTCAGCTTCCTGTACAAGGACAACCCCTTCTACAAGGTCGCCGAGCACACCTTCGTCGGCGCCGGCACCGCGTTCTTCGCGCTCCAGTACTACCAGGAGGGCATCCTCGAGCCGCTGTACGACCACATCACGCACGCGTCCGAGCAGCTGGACGCCGGCGGCGTCATCACGCTGGGCGGCTACGCCGTCGACCCCTTCTGGGGCATCGTCTTCCGCAGCGTGGCCGTCGTCCTGAGCCTCATGCTGCTCTCGCGCATCTTCGCGCCCAACTCGTGGATGCCGCGCTGGCCGCTCGCCGTCATGGTCGGCGTCTACGCAGCGCTCAAGATGACCGGCGAGACCCAGAGCAAGCTCGTGCTCCAGGTGTCGGGCGCGTTCAAGCCGCTCACGGACCCCACGAAGGCCGCCTGGTCGGACGACTGGGTCCAGATCGAGCAGACGCAGGTGTTCTACACCTTCGCGAACACGGTGCTCGTCGTCGGGCTCATCTGCGCGCTCGCGCACTTCATCTTCACGTACCGGCGGACCGCGGTCCTGGGCGGCATGTCGCGCGTCGGCATCGTCGTGCTCATGATCACGTTCGGCAGCATGTTCGGCTTCACGGTGCTGGGCCGCTTCGCGCTGCTCATCGAGCGCGTGAACACGCTGGGCGACTACTACACGCCGGAGTACTCGCTCTTCGGCTCCTCGGTGCTCTCCCCGCCGATCCTGCTCGCCGTGCTCATCGCGCTCGTGCTGCTCGTGGCGACGCTGCGCGGCAAGGACGACGAGGCCGCGACCCGCTGACGCGGCGGGAGGCCCCGCGCCTCCGCGTGACGGCTGCCGGACCCGCGACCGCTCCCGGCGCGCGCCGGACCGTCACCTCCCCGCGATCCCGGTCTATGCTG
>JAUIEF010000175.1 GCA_030428785.1 bacterium | reverse complement strand
GCGCCGACCCCTGCCCGGAGCCGAGCCCCGCGCCGGCCGTGCGCCCCGCGCCCGCGGCCTCGCCGGCTCCCGCGGTCCGCCCCGGACGCACGCTGCGCCCGGTCGCGCCCGTCGTGCGTCCCGCCCCGGCGATCGACCCGCTCGTGTTCTCCGCACCGGTCCCGGCGGTGGACCCCATGGAGCCGCTCGCGCGCTTCGGCCGCGTCGTCGCCCCGGTCGTCGTCGCGTCGCAGGACGCCGGCTCCGACGACCTCGTCCTCCGCGTGGTGGACGGCGAGGTCGTGGGCGTGTCGCCCGAGGGCCGCACGTTCCGCATCGTCGGCGTCGACCGCCCCGACGGCTCCACCGGCACGCGCATGGTCGTCGCGGACGACGAGCTGCGCATCCTCGACGCGGACGGTGACGTGGTCGTCGTGCTGCAGCTCGACGGCGGCTCGTCGTCCCCGGGGACCGCGCCGCCCGTCGCGCCGCGCCCCGCCGTGCGCTTCGAGGCGCCGGGCGGCGTCACCCTGCGGACCGACGGCGTCACGATGCGCGCGCCGCGCGTGGCCTGGTCCACCGGCGACGCGCGCGACGCCTCCGATCGCGAGGCGGCCTTCGAGGACGAGCGCCGCGAGATCGAGCGCGCGTACCACGAGGCCATGGAGCGACTCCAGGAGGAGGTCCGCGGGATCGAGCGCGAGTTCTCGCGCGCGCAGCGGGACCTCACGCGCGAGTACGAGGACCTCACCGACGAGGGCCGGCGCGAATTCGACCGGGCGCACGCCGAGTGGGCGCGCGCGCACCGCGAGACCGCCGAGGAGTCGTCCCGCACGCGCGACGAGGTCCTCGAGGAGTTCCGGCGCGAGTTCGACGAGGTGCGCCGCGAGCTGCGCGACGCGCCGGACGCCTTCGAGGAGTTCGTCGCGACGTGGGAGACCCGCCGCGAGGACTGGCTCGACGAGTTCGACGCGCGCTGGGAACACTGGGACGAGAGCTCCGAGGAGGAGCTCGAGGCGCTCGAGGAGGAGTTCGAGACCTGGTGGGAGGACGTCGATGAGGACTTCGAGACGGCGTTCGAGGAGCTCGAGGAGGACTACGAGTCCCGCATGGAGGCCTGGGAGGACGACGTCGATCTCCTCGACGAGGAGTTCGAGGACGCGTTCGCCGACTGGGAGGACGCCTTCGAGGAGTGGGGCGAGCTCCGCTTCGGGCGCGACTGTGACCACGACTGCGAGGACGAGTGCGCGGACGGGTGCACGCACCCGGAGCCCGTCGAGCCGCCGGAGCCCGTGGAGGCGCCCGAGCCCGTCGAGCCCGCGGAGCCCGCCGAGGTCGTCGACGCGTCGGACGGCGTCTCCGTCGAAGCGTTCCTCGCCGCGCGCCCGCCGCGCGACCGCTGACTGGCGTCAGGTCGGATCGGCGCGGGCGCGTCGTCGCGCGTCCGGCCGCCGGCCGTCGTCTCGGTCGGGAAGGGGCCGCCTTCCTCGGTGTCCGGCGTGACGTCCGCCCGAGGGCGGCCTACCAGCCGTAGCCGTACCGGACGTGCAGGCTCGAGCGACCGTAGGGTCCGTACCACGGACCGTACCAGTAGGGTCCGTACGGGTACGGCCACGGCTCCCGGTACACGACGCGCGGCGTGCGCGCGAAGGTCGCGCCGACCGGCAGCTCGGTGTCGCCGAGCACGACCGCGCCGCGCAGGTTGAGCCCGGACAGGTTCAGGTCACCGGGCCCGCGTCCGGGCGGGAACGGGAACGCGAGCTCGAGGAGCGCGAAGGCGCCCGGCGCCACGCCGTCCGCGAGCGCGTCGGCGTCGACGGTCGGCGCGTCGTCCTGCGGCGGGAGCACGCGCGGCCGACCGAAGGCCTCCAGCGCCGCGTCGAGCAACAGGAACCGGTCGAGGGCGAGCGTCAGCGGCTCGGCGCTCTCGTTCTCGACGCGCAGCCGCACGATCATCTCGAAGTCGGCCTCCGGATCACCGCCCGGCCGCTCCGCGCCGCGCACGGACATGAGGATCCGCGCGACGGGCTCCGCGCCGTCGGCCTCCTGCACGACGGCCTCCGCGGGGGTCGGCGTGAAGCGCCCGCGCCAGGTCGTCGACGTGCAGGCGGGCAGCATCGCGAGCATCGCGACGAGGACGAGGCGGGCGGATCGGGAGAGGGTCATCGGTGCGGCTCCGGGGCGGGGACCGGCCGTCAGGCGTAGCACGTCGGCCGTCGCACGCCACGGGGCAAAAAGGGTGCGGGTGCCCGCCCGTCGGCGGACACCCGCACCGCGGGAGGAGGCCCCCGCCCGATGCACGTCGGGGCGGGCGAGGGGCTAGACCTTCTCGTCCACGGTCCGGCTCTCCATCCGGGCGCGGTGCTGGACGATGCGGAGCATCCTCCCGAACCGGTCGTCATCGTGGAGCGAGGAGAGGAAGTCGTCGTCGCGGAGCCGCTCGGCGTCGGCGAAGCCGGTGTCGGCGGCGGCCTCGAGGTAGGCGAGGGCGCGCGTGCGGTCACCGAGCGCGGCCTGCGCGCGGGCCGACTCGAACAGCGCGGAGCAGAGCCACTTGCCGGCGTGCGGCGCGTAGCGACGGAGCACGTCGGCGGCGTCGTCGGCGCGGCCCGAGTCCACGAGGCTGCGCGCGAGCCGCAGGTGCGCGCGTGCGTCGCGCTCGCTCACCTCGGCGAGGGCGCCCCAGGCGGCGGCGGCTCCCGCGGGGTCGCCGGCGCCCTCGGCCTCGGTCGCCTGCGCGATGAGCCCGCGTCGCCTGTCCACCTCCTCGAGCAGGGAGACCATGCCGGGGTGCTCGCGCAGCGCGCCGAGGTCCGGGTCCTCGGCGAGCATGTCCCAGCGGGCGAAGCCGTGGGCCACCGCGTCGAGGAGCGCGTCCATCGCCTCGTCGAGGCGCCCGAGCCGCGCGCGGGCGCAGGCCGTGTTGTAACGCGCGACGGCCGGCATGTAGCCGGACTCGAGCATCTCGGCGCAGAGCTGCTCGGCCTCCTCGTAGCGACCGATGCCGAACAGCGAGTACGCGAGCATGTGCGTCGCGCGCTCGTCGCCGGGGCAGCGTGCGCGGAGCGCGCGGAACGTCGCGACGGCCTCGTCCCAGCGCCCCGAGTCGACGGCGAGGTATCCGGCGTCGAGGTCCTTCTCGTTCCGGTGCGCGTCGCGCAGCACGTCGTCGAAGCGCGGGTCGTCCCGCAGCCCGGCGAGCCGCGCGTCCGACGACAGCCACTCGAGGTCCGAGAAGCCCTCGCGCAGCGCCGCGGCGAGGTGCCGGAACGCGACGTCGACCTCGCCGCGCGCCGCGTGCACGGACGCGATGTCCGCCTCGGCGTCGGCTTCCTCGACGCGCAGGAGGCGCTGCCGCTCGAACACCGGGAGCGCCTCGTCGAGGCGGCCCAGCTCGAGCAGCGCGTGCCCGAGCCGGTGGTGCGCGTAGCCGTCGTCCGGACGGTCGGCGACGATGTCCTCGTAGATCGTGGCGGCCTCGCTCCAGGCGCCGTGCTCGTAGAGCGCGGTCGCGGCGAGGTCGCGGCGCGCGGACTCGACGAGCGGGAGCAGCTCGTCGTGGATGCCGGCCAGCGGCGTCGCCGGCGGGTCGGCGGGCGCCGCGCGCCCGACGCCCGGCAGCAGGAACACGGCCGTGGCGGCCGCGAGCGTCGCGGCGATCGGCGACGCGCGTCGGGAGACGTCGCTCGCCATGATGAGCCCCAGGCGCCGACGGAACGCGCGCGGCTCCGAGTCGGTCACGCCGAGCACGGGCGCGCCGGGGACCGGCGTCGAGCGGTGCGCGGCCACCTCGATGAGCGCCTCGGCGTACGCGCGCCGGCTCTCCGGCAGCACCCACACCGCCCACGCGTCGCAGGCCTCCTCCGCGTGGAGGCGCATGCGCCGGCGCACGAACCAGAACACGGGGTTCCACCAGCAGACGGCGAGCGCGGCGACCTCGAACCACGCGACGAGGTGGTCGCGGCGACGGATGTGCGCGAGCTCGTGGGCCACGATGCCGCGGATGCAGCAGCTCCCGGCGGCGCGCTCGCGCTCGCGGGGCCAGAGGAACACGGGGCGTCGCAGGCTCCAGACGACGGGCGATCCCAGCCCGTCGACGAGGCGCACGTCGGGCCGGCGGACGCCGATCACACGCGCCATGTACGTCACGGTCTGGCGCAGCGTGTCCGGCGCGGCGGGCGCGTCACGCACGATGCGCGCGAGGCTGCGGCAGCGGCGCGCCTGCCGGACGACCACCACGAGCCCGCCGAGCAGCCAGGCCGCGAGCGCCGCGGGGCCCAGCCACGAGAGGTCGAGGCGCGCGGACGCGGCCGCGGTCCCCTCGGCGTCGAGGGCCGGCTCGACGTCCCAGGCGGCGACGGACGACGAGCCCACGGCGCCCAGCGGCTTGACGCGGTCGGTCGCCTCGTCGCCCTCGGCGAGCGCGTCGTGTCCGGCGAGCCCGACGCCCTCCAGGTGGGCGTCCACCATGGCGGAGAGCCGCCCGGTGGTCGCGGTCACGAACTCCGGCGGGTCGAAGGGCACGGGCGGCAGCACGAGCCGCACGAGCAGCACGAGCCACACGAGGTGGCAGGCCGCGGGGCGCGCCCGGAGGAGCCGGCAGAGCGGCACCGCCACGAGGGCGAGGCCGAGCACGACGAGACTGTTCTCGAACATCCAGGAGAGCATCGGGGTCACTCCTTCTTCTTCCTGCGCCGGGGCTTGCCGGCGGGCGTGTCGCGGCCTCCACCTCCCGGACGCTGCTCGAGCTCGTCGAGCAACTCCCGGAACCCGGCGAGCTCCTCCGCCGAGAACCGCCGCCCCTGCACGAGCGACAGCACGAGCGGGAGCGTCGTCCCCTCGCAGACCTTGCGGGCCAGGTCGTCCAGGTGCTCGCCGAGGAACTCCTCGCGCGAGCAGGTCGGACGGAAGACGTGGGCGCGGCCGCGCGGCTCGCTCTCCACGTAGGTCTTCTGCGCCAGCCGGGTGAGCAGAGTCTGGACCGTCGTGTACGCCTGGCGACCCCCGGTCTCGTGGAGGTGACGCCGCACCTCGCGGACCGTCGAGGGGCCGTGCTCCCAGAGGATCTTGAGCACCTCGAGCTCGGACTCGCTGATGGACAGCGGGGTCGGCGCCATGGACGGATCGCTCCCAGGGACGGTTCGGAGCCCGGCGCTCCGGCGGTCGGCGGACCGGGCGGGATGCCTCTGCGACGGTTCAACTCCTACACCGTGTAGGAGAGACCGTCAAGGGGGTGACGCGACACCCATGGAGAATCCGACGTCCGTCCCGGCGCGCGTCTTCCCGACGCAGCGCGGCGCCCGCGTGATGGATCGGGCGGCCAGGTCCGCTAGCCTGGGACGCGACCGGCGGAGCCGGTCCACCGATGCGAGACACCACGGCAGCGCGAGGGGGTCATCGAGGCGTGACGGCGGTCAGGTACCTCGGCTGGGACGGGCCCTTCCTGCCCCGGGTGGCGGACGCGCTCGTCGACGAGCACGGCCCGGACCTGGGCGGCGTGGTCGTCGCCCTCCCCGGGAGCCGCGCCGTCCGGCGGCTCGAGGAGCTGCTCGCCGAGCGCCTGGCCGACGCGGGCGACGCCGCGGTGCCGCCCGAGATGACGACCGCCGGGCGCCTCTCGGACCGCCTGCTCGTCCTCGAGGCGCCCGTCGCGGGCCGGCTCGTCCGGACCCTCGCGTGGGCGCGCGTGCTCCGCGACCGCCCGACGGACGCCCTCCGCCCGCTGCTGGCGACGCCGCCCTCGGGCGAGACCTTCGACGGGTGGTGGGCGCTCGCGTCCGAGCTGCGGTCGCTGCACGGCGCGCTGGGCGGCGAGGGGCTCGGCTTCGACGCCGTGCGCGACGAGCTGCGGCGCGCCGGCCCGGCCGGCGAGCGCGTGCGCTGGGACCTGCTCGTCGAGCTCCAGCGCGCGTACCGCGGCGAGCTCGCGGCGCTGGGCCTCGAGGACCCGCACGAGTCGCGCCGCGACGCCGTCGAGGGCGGACGCGTCGACCGGCCGCGGCACGTCGTCCTCGCCGGCGTCACCGAGGTCGGCCGCCTGCTGCGCCGTTGCCTCGTGCACCTGCCCGGCGCCGTGACCGCGCTCGTCGCCGCGCCCGACTCCGAGGCGGAGCGCTTCGACGAGCTCGGCTGCGTGCGGCCCGACGCCTGGCCCGGGATCACCGTGCCGCTCGAGCGCGCGACCTGGCGCGTCGCGACGGGTCCCGAGGGCCAGGCCGAGGCCGCCGCCGACGCGCTCGGGGCGCTCGACGGGCGGCTCGCCGCCGCGGAGATCACCGTGGGCGTCGCGGACGAGGAGGTCGTCCCGTCGCTCGAGCGGCACCTCGCGTCGCGCGGGGTCGCCACGCGCCGCGCCGCGGGGACCGCGGTCGCCGCCTCGCCCGTCGTGGCCCTGCTGCGCGCCGTCTCCCGCGAGCTCCGACAGCGCGACTTCACGGCGTCCTCGGCGCTCCTGCGCCACCCGGACGTCGAGCGGCACCTCGCCGCGGACGGAGCGCGCCTGCCGGCCGCCGCGGCCGACGCCTTCGCGGCGCACCACGTGCCGCGCTCGCGGGCGCTGAGCCGCGAGCTGCCGCGCGACGACGACCGTCACCGTGCGCGTCGCCTGAACGCGATGGCCGAGGTGCACCGCGCGCTCGACCGGCTGCTCGGCGACCTCGGGCGCGACCCCGCCGAGGCGCGCGCCGTCTCCGCGTGGGTGCCGTCCATCGCGGGCTTCCTCGGCCGGCTGCACGGCGACCGCACATGGGACGCGGACGCGCTCGGGACGGGGCCCGCCTCCGAGCGCGTCCTCGCGGCGTCGCTGTCGGCGGTGGGCGAGGTGCTGCGCGAGCTCGCCGTCGTGCCGTCGGCGCTCGGCGACGCGATGCCCGTCACGGCGGGCGAGGCGGTCGACGTGCTGCTGCGGGGGCTCGTCGAGCGCACCGTCCCGGAGCCGCCCGACGACGACGCCGTCGAGCTCGTCGGCTGGCTCGACCTCGCGCACGACACGGCGTCGGCCGTCGTGCTCACGGGCTTCAACGAGGGGCGCCTCCCGGCCGGCGTCCGCGGACACGCGTTCCTGCCGGACGGCCTGCGTCGACGGCTCGGCCTGCCGGACGACGCGCAGCGGCTGGCGCGCGACCTGCACGCGCTCGTGCTGCTGCTCGAGTCCGGCCGCGAGGTCACGCTCGTGAGCGGACGGCGCGACGCCCACGGCGACCCGCTCCAGCCGAGCCGCCTCGCGTTCCACGCGCCCGACGACCTCGTGCTCGAGCGCGTGGGGCGCTGGCTCCCCGCCGGCGACGAGTCCCGCGGCGAGGCGCGCCGCGGCGCCCCCGAGCGTCGCGCGCTCCCCGTCGCGGACGGGCACCCGGTCCCCGAAGCGCTGTCCGTCACCGCCTTCCGCGACCACCTCGCCTCCCCGTACCTGTTCTACCTGCGCCGCGTGCTCCGGCTGGAGACCGTCGAGCCGCCGCCGCGCGAGCTCGACCCGCTCGTGTTCGGCAACCTCGCGCACGACGTGCTCGAAGCGTTCGCGAACGGCGAGGCGCGGGACGCGCAGGACGCGGAGCTCATCGCCGAGGACCTCGACGCGCGGCTCGCCGCGGAGGCCGCGCGGCAGTTCGGCGCGCACCCGCTGCCGGCGGTGTCCATCCAGCTCGAGCGCCTGCGCTACCGCTTCCGCGCGTTCGCCGAGTGGCAGGCGGGCTGGCGCGCGGAGGGCTGGCGCATCCACGCGGTCGAGTGGCCGCCGGAGGACACGCCGCCGGCGACGCTCGACGTCGACGGCGAACCGTTCGGGCTCCGCGGGCGCATCGACCGCGTGGACCGCAACGAGCGCACCGGCGAGTGGGCCGTCATCGACTACAAGACCGGTGAGAGCGGCGACACGCCCAAGAAGACGCACGGTCCCCGCGACGACGGGCGCTGGACGGACCTGCAGCTCCCGCTCTACCGCGTGCTCGTGCAGCCGCTGCTCGACGAGGCGGGCGCGGGCCGGGACGCCGTCGTGCGGCTCGGGTACGTGCCGCTCGCCCGTCGCACGGAGGCGACGGAGTTCGCGCAGGGCGACTGGGACGAGGGCGAGCTCGCGTCCGCCGTCGAGTGCGCCCGCGACGTCGTGCGCGACCTGCGCGCCGGTCGTCTCTTCGAGCTCGGCGACTTCCCCGACCGCGACCCGGTGCTCGCGGCGATCGCCGGTCGCGGGCTGCTCGCGGAGCAGGCCGACGACGAGCGGGAAGCCGAGTCGTGACGGGGCCCGCGCCGCGCGTCTACATGGCGTCCGCCGGGACGGGCAAGACGTTCCAGCTCACGAACCGCGCGCTCGAGCTGCTCGCGCGACGCGTGGCGCCGGAGACGATCCTCGCGACGACGTTCACGCGCAAGGCCGCCGGCGAGATCATGGAGCGCATCCTCGAGCGGCTCGTGAAGGCCGCCGGCGACGACGACGAGCTCTGCGCGCTCAACGGCCTCGTCGGCGACGACGTCGACCTCACGCGCGACCGCTGCCTCGCGATCCTCGGGGAGGCCGTGCGCAACACGCACCGCCTCCGCGTCGAGACGCTCGACGCGTTCTTCGCGCGGCTCGCCGTGCTGCGCGGGCTCGAGATCGGGCTCCCGCCCGGCTGGGGCATCCTCGACCCGAGCGAGTCCTCCGCGCTCGCGGCGGCGGCCATGTCGCGCGTGCTCGACGAGGCCGCCGACGACGAGATCCTCGAGCTCCTGCGCGCGCTCCAGCGCGAGGAGCCGCGGCGTTCGGCGTACCTCGCGATCGAGAACGTCGTCGAGGCCGCGTACGCCGTCCACCTGCAGTGCGCGCCCGGCGCGTGGGAGGCGCTCGAACCGCTGCCGAAGCTCGGCGGAGAGGAGCTCCAGAAGCGCATCGCGGAGCTGCAGATCGCGCCGCTGCCGACGACGAAGAAGGGCGACCCGAACAAGACGTGGGCGCGCTCGCGTGACGACGCGGTCGCCGCGGCGAACGCCGGCCGGTGGGCGGACCTCCTGGACGTCGGGCTCCCCGGCAAGGTCCGCGCCGGCGAGGAGACCTTCGGCGGCAAGCCGATCGAGGGCGCGCTCCGCGAGTGCCTGCAGGCGCTCGTCGACCACGCGCGCGCGGAGGTCGTGGACGACGTCATCGCTCGGGCGCGCGCCGAGCGCGACCTCCTCGACCGCTACGACCGCGCGCTCGACGCCGTGAAGCGCGAGCGCCGCCTCTACGAGTTCGACGACCTGCCGCGCGCGCTGCTGCGCGGCGCGGAGGGCGCGTCCGCGGACGGCTCGACCGCGTGGCGCATGGACGGCGGCATCGAGCACGTGCTGCTCGACGAGTTCCAGGACACGTCCGTGCTCCAGGGGCGCGTGCTGCGTCCGCTCGTCGCGCGCGCCGTCGGCGAAGGCGGCAGGGGCGGCGAAGGCGGCGAGCCCGGCTCGTTCTTCTGCGTCGGCGACGTCAAGCAGTCCATCTACGGCTGGCGGCAGGGCGAGCCGCGCCTGCTCGAGAGCCTGCCGGAGCTCTTCCCGCTCGTGGACGAGAAGACGCTCGAGGACAACTGGCGGTCGTCCGAGGTCGTGCTCGACACGGTGCGGCGCGTGTTCGAGCGGCTCGGCGAGTCGTCGGTGTTCGCGGGCAAGCCCGCCTGGAAGGAGGCGGCGCTCGCGTGGCAGGCGGGCTTCCACGCGCCGAACCCGAAGAAGACCCTGCCCGGCTCCACGTCGCTCGTCGAGGTGCCGGCGGAGGGCGACGCCGCGGAGCGCCTGGCGGCCGTGCTCGCGCACGCGGTGGACCACGTCGCGCGGCTCGTCGACGAGGCCCCCGGCGCCACCGTGGGCGTGCTCGTGCGGCAGACGAAGTCCATGCCGCGGCTCGTCTACGGGCTCATGGAGCGCGGCATCGCCGCGAGCGGCGAGGGCGGCAACCCGCTCGCGGACGCCGAGGCCGTGCGCGTCGCGCTCTCGCTGCTCACGGTCGCGGAGCACCCCGGTGACACCGCGGCCTGGTTCCACGTCGTGTCGTCGCCGTTCGGTCGGTGGCTCGGGCTGTCGTGGGTGCCGGACGCCGAGGTCGAGCACGAGCTCGGGCCGGCGCGCGCGTGGCGGCGGGCCGCGGAGCGCGGCGCGGCCTCGCTGTCGACCGCGATGCGCGAGCGCCTCGCCGTGGAGGGCTACGGCCGCGTGCTCGCCGAGCTGCACGACCGCGTGCGCGAGGAGCCCGCCTTCGACGACTGGGACAGCGTGCGCTTCGGGCAGCTCGTCGACCAGGCGTTCCGTGTCGACGCCGCCGGCGGCGTGCCGAGCCCCGGGGCGTTCGTGCGCCGCATCCGCGAGGAGTCCGTCGAGGCGCCGACCGAGGCGCCGGTCAAGGTCATGACGATCCACGGCTCGAAGGGGCTCGAGTTCGACGCCGTCGTGCTGCCGGACCTCGACGGGAAGCTCCTCGGTCGGTCGCCCGCGTTGCTCACGAGGCGCCCGGATCCGTGGGAGCCCATCGACCTCGTCGCGCCGTACACGAGCTGGAACGACGCGCACCCGGAGCTCGCGCGACTCCACGCGGAGACCGAGGGGCGCCTCGTGCGCGAGGAGCTCTGCGTGCTCTACGTCGCCATGACGCGCGCGGTGCGGCGGCTCGACGTGCTCGTGCCGGCCGCGGGCAAGCGCGCCGAGAAGCGGTCGATGCCGAACCTGCTGCGCGACACGCTCGTGCGGCCCGAGGAGGGGGACGACGCGCCGCCTGCGGAGGCCGACACGGGCGCTCCCGAGGAGTGCGGCGCGCGCGTGCTCTGGCGGCACCCGCGGAGCCGCGACGCGTGGGCGCCGACGGAGCGCGCCGGCGCGACCGCGGGCGGGGACGCCGCGAGCGCGACGTCGGCGGCCGGCGACCCGGCGGCCCGCGCGCGCCCGGCGCCCGTCGCGCTCGCGCCGTCGAAGCAGCGCTGGCGGACGCGTGTCGCGCCGTCGGCGCGCGCGTCGGGGCGGGAGCTGTCGGCGGCGCGCATGCTCGACCTCGGCGACGGGCTCGCGCGGCTGCGCGGCGTGCTCGTCCACGGCTGGCTCGCCGACGTCGAGTGGCTCGACGGAGACGCGGTCCCCGACGACGAGACGCTCGTCGGTCTGGCGCGTCGCCTCGTGCGCGCGGAGGGCGTGACGCTCGACCGGCGTCGGCTGCTGGAGGTCGTGGGCGACTACCGGCGCATGCTCGCGCGGCCGGGGACGGTGCGCGAGCTGACCCGCCCCGACGACGCCGACACGCTCGCGGTCTGGCGCGAGCGTCCCTTCGCCGTGACGCTCGACGTGGACGGCGTGCCGTCGCTCGTGCGCGGCGCGTTCGATCGCGTCGTCGTGCGGCGACACGAAGGGCGGGCCGTCGAGGCGGTCGTCGTGGACTACAAGACGGACGCGCTGCCGACCTCGACGCCGCGGCCCGCGCGGCAGCTCGACCTCTTCGCGGCGGGCGCCGGCGGGCGGGCCGAGGCGGGCGACGCGTCGGCGGCGCTCCGCGAGCGCGCCGCGCACTACCGCCCGCAGATGGAGACCTACCGGCGGGTCGTTTCGCGGCTCACGGGCCTCGCGCCGGAGGCCGTCCGCTGCCGGCTCCTGTTCCTGGAGCCCGGCGAGGTCGTCGAGCTCGACCCCGCGGCCCCGAGCTGACCCGCACGCGGTCGCGCGTCAGTCGCGGGCGTCGAGCAGGCGGGCGAGCCGCGCGACCTCCGTCTCGAGCGCCGCGACGCGCGCCGCGAGGTCGCCGGGGGAGGCGCCGGGGGGCGCCGTCGGCGTCGCGGGGCGCCCGGTCCCGCCGGGCGGTGCCGCGGTGACGCCGGACGGCGGCGGGGAAGCGGTCGTCGCGGCGGGCGCCGACGGCGGCGCGTCGTCGTCGAACGCCTCGCCGAGCGCGTGCGTCACGCGCCGCGCGCGCGAGCCGGACGCGGGCGGCAGGTCGCGCACGAGGCCCTTCGCGCGGAGCGCGGCGAGCACGCCGTCGAGCGCGGGCAGCGAGTCGATGCG
>JAUIEF010000174.1 GCA_030428785.1 bacterium | reverse complement strand
GGCCGCGGCGAGGTCGGCGGGCGCGGGAGGTGACGCGTCGCGCGCGGCGTCGCCGGGCGTCGTCCCGGGACGCGCGGGTCGAACGGTCGCCGGGCCGCCGCCGCGACGCGCCGCACGGTAGAGCGCCTGCACCTCGCGCATGGCGACGCCGAGCGACCAGCCGTCGGTCACCGCGTGGTGCGAGACGACGAGCAGCACGTGCTCGCCGGGCGCGACGCGCAGGAGGTGCGCGCGGACGAGCGGTCCCGTCGCGAGGTCGAACGGCCGGCGGGCGAGCTCGCGGAGGCGCGCGTCGAGCGCGGCGTGCGCCACATCGCGCGAGTCGTCGCCCGTCGGCGCGTCCTCGATCGCGAGCGGCAGCCCGCCCGTCGGCGCGATGCGCTGCACCGGCTCGCCGTCCGGGCCGTCGGCGAAGGTCGTGCGCAGGCTCTCGTGCCGGGCGACGAGCGCGTCGAGCGCGGCCTGCAGCGCCGGGACGTCGAGCGCGCCGCGCAGGCGCAGCGCGACGGGCAGCGCGTAGACCGGCGAGCCCGGGTCGAGCCGGTCGAGGAAGACGAGCCGCCGCTGCGGGAAGGAGCACGGCAGCGGTCCGTCGCGCGGGACCGGCCGCAGGGGCGGCGCGCCGGCGCCCGCCTCGAGCAGCCGCGCGAGCCCGGCGACGGTCGGCGCCTCGAAGAGCCGGCGCAGCGGCAGCTCGACGTCGCGCGCGGCGCGCACGCGGGAGGCGAGCTGCGTCGCCTGGAGCGAGTTGCCGCCGAGCGCGAAGAAGTCGTCGTGCACGCCGACGCGCCCGAGCCCGAGCACCTGCGCGAAGAGCCGGGCGAGCAGCTCCTCGTCGGCGTTCCGCGGCGCGGCGTCGGGCGTCGCCTGCGCGGGGCGCTCGCTGCCCGGCGCGGGCAACCGCGCGCGGTCCACCTTCTCGCTCGTGTTGAGCGGGAACTCGTCGAGGAAGACCCAGGCCGACGGGAGCATCTGCGCCGGCAACGAGCGCGCGAGGAACGCGCGCAGCGCCGGGCCGTCCGGCGCGGCGCCGGGGACGGGCACGACGTAGCCGACGAATCGCCGCGGTGCGGTCGTGTCGCCGGGCGTCGCGCCGCGTCCGAGCGCCTGGAGCGTGACGACCGCCTGCCGCAGGTCCGGGTGCCGCTCGAGCGCGGCCTCGATCTCGCCCAGCTCGATGCGGTGCCCGGCGACCTTGACCTGGTGGTCGCGCCGCCCGACGTACTCGAGCGCGCCCGTGTGCAGCCAGCGCCCGAGGTCGCCCGTGCGGTAGACCCGCTCGCCGGGCGTCGTCGGGTCGTCGACGAAGGCGGCCGCCGTGAGGTCCGGCCGGTGCAGGTAGCCGCGCGCGAGGCCCGCGCCGCCGACGTGGATCTCGCCGACCGCGCCCGCCGGCACCGGCTCGCCGTGCGCGTCGAGCACGAGCAGGCGCACGTTCGTCGCGGGGCGCCCGATGGGCAGCACGTCGCGGCCGGCGGCGACCGCCGTCGTGCACACCTGGCTCGAGCTGTCGATGCACGCCTCCGTCGGCCCGTAGAGGTTGTGCAGCGTGAAGCCGAGGCCCGCCTCGCGGCGGCGAGCGTCGACCTCCTCGACGAGCGCGGCGGGCAGCGCCTCGCCCGCGCAGATGAGGTGGCGCAGCGCGCGCAGCCCGGCGAAGGCCGGCTCGTCGGCCCAGATGCGCAGCAGCGACGGCACGGTCTGGAGCGCCGAGATGCGCTCGCTCGCCGCGAGGTCGAGCAGGCTCTCCGCGTCGTGGTGCGCGCCGACCGGCGCGACGACGAGCTCCGCGCCGGCGACGAGCGCGTGGACGAGCTCCCACACGGACGCGTCGAAGCCGAGCGGCGTGCGGAAGAGCAGCCGGTCGCCCGGCCCCAGCCCGAAGGTGTCCGCGACCCACGCGACGTGGTTGGCGAGCGCGCCCTGCTCGACGCCGACGCCCTTCGGCCGCCCGGTCGAGCCGGACGTGTGGATGACGTACGCGAGGTCGCCCGGCGACGAGCGGTCCTCGACGGGGCCAGCCGGCTCCCGCGCGAGCGCGTCGGCCTCCTCGTCGAGCGCGACGACGACGGGACGCGCGCGGGGCGAGCCGGTCGCGTGTCCGGCGGGCGCGGCCTCGGCGTCGAGCACCTCCGCGAGCACGCCGCGCGCGATCGCGCCGTGGGTGCACACCGCCGCGGGCCGCGTGTCCTCGAGCAGCAGGCGCAGGCGCTCGGGCGGCAGCGTCGGCTCGAGCGGCACGTAGGCGCCGCCGGCCTTCCACGTCGCGAGCACCGAGACGAGCACGTCGGCCGAGCGCTCGAGGCACACGCCCACGAGCACCTCGGGGCCGACGCCGAGCGCGCGCAGCCGGTGCGCGAGCCGGTCGCTCGCCTCGTCGAGCTCGCGGTAGCGATAGGTGCGGCCGTCGGGCTCGGTGAGCGCGGGCGCGTCCGGCGTGCGCGCTGCGGCCGCCGCGAACCGTCGCGCGACGGTCGCCGCCGGGTCGACGGGCTCCGGTCCGTGCGGCCCGCGCACCGTCGTCGGCCCGCGGCTCCAGCAGTCGAGCTCCTCGCGGTGCCGCGCGTCGAGCAGCGGCAGCCGGTCGACGGGCGTGTCCGGCGCGTCGACCGCCGCGCGCAGCAGCGTCTCGAGGGACGCGAGCCAGCGCCGCGCCGTCGACGGCTCGATGCGCTCCGGGTCGTGCTCGAGCTCGAGCGCGAGGCCCGACGGCGTGACCCAGGCGTAGAGCGTGAGGTCGTAGAAGGTCCCGAGCAGCGTGCCCTCGGACTCGACGAGCAGTCCGGGCAGCTCGTTGCGCTCCTGCACGAAGTCGACGTAGTCGAACATCACGGAGAAGAGCGGGCTCCTGTCGAGGCGGCGCTCGGGCTGCAGCGCGTCGAGCAGCAGCTCGAACGGGACCTCCTGGTGGTCCTGCGCGGCGAGGCTCGTCGTGCGTACGCGGGCGACGGCGTCGCGGAACGACGGCGCGCCGTCGAGGTCCGTGCGCAGGACGAGGTTGTTCACGAAGTAGCCGGGCAATTCGCGCAGCTCGGCGCGCGTGCGGCCGGCGACCGGCGTGCCGACGACGATGTCCGTGCGTCCGGTGAGCCGGGAGAGGAGCACGTCGAAGCCGGCGAGCAGTACCATGAAGAGCGTCGCGCGTTCGCCGCGCGCGAGCGCGCGCAGGCCGTCGGCGAGCTCGTCGGGGAGGTCGCGGCGCACGCGGTCGCCGACGGCGCCGCTCGTCGCGCGGCGCGGGTGGTCGACCGGCAGGTCGAGGGTCGGCGCGTCGGCGAGCGTCTGCCGCCACCACGCGAGCTCCTGCTCGAGCCGCTCGCCGGACATCGTCTCGCGCTGCCACGCCGCCCAGTCCTTCGACTGCACGGGCGGGTCGGGGAGCCGCGGCGTCGCGCCCCGCACCGCCTGCGCGTAGAGCGCGCCGAACTCCTTGCCGACGAACTGCACGCCGAGCCCGTCGTTCACGATGTGGTGCGTGCACACGACCATCTCGTGCAGCCCGTCGTCGTGCCGCAGGAGCTCGACGCGCGCGAGCGGGCCGCGCTCGAGGTCGAACGGCCGGCGGATCGCGGCGTCGACGAGGCGGTCACGCGCGGCGCGCCGGTCGCCGGGCGGCAGCCGCTCGAGGTCGTGCACCGGGACGTCCATGACCGCGCGCGGCGCGACGACCTGCACGGGCACGCCGCACTCGTCGACACGGAAGGTCGTCCGGAAGATCTCGTGCCGGTCGACGATGGCCTGCGCGGCGGCGCGGAACGCGTCGAGGTCGAGCGTGCCGGTGAGCCGCGACACGTACGGCACGTGGTGCGCCGCGCTGCCGGGCTCGAGCTGCTCGAGCAGCCAGAAGCGCTCCTGGCCGAACGACACGGGGAACGGCCCCGACCCCTCGAGCCGACGGATCGGCGCGCGCCCTCCTGTCCCGGACGCCGTCCGCTCCGCTCCGCCCGTCGGCCGCGGCGCCTCCGCTCCGGCGGCGGCCTCCCGCCGTCGCAGCTCCTCGAGCCGACGTGCGAGCAGCGCCCGCCTGGCGGGCGAGAGCTCCGTGTCCCGGCGCTCGCGGTCGTCGGGGCGCGTCACCGTCGGTCAGCCGCGCTCGGAGTCGACGATGACGTAGTCCACCTCGCCGTCCGCGTAGCCGCCCGCGTCGTCCCAGTACGCGGCGGCCGTCTTGACGAGCACGAAGTTGCGACGCCGCGTCACGAGCGGGAACGCGATGCGCCCGTGGAACGCGCGCGCGTCGATGCCCGTCTTGTAGCGGCTGTGCAGGTCGTGGATGAGCGAGTCCGGCAGCTGCTTCGCGAGGAAGGTCTCGAGCGAGAGGTGCGCGAGCGCCGGCAGCAGCCCGTGCACCGCGCCGACCGCCGTGCCGAGGTAGTACATCTGGTTCATGCAGATGTTCCACTCGACGGCGTTGAAGTGCCCGGTGTCGTCGATGTAGCAGGAGTGCGGGATCGCGAACTCGCAGGCCATGGAGAGCGCGGGGTCCGCGTCGTCCTCGCGCGCCTTGACCGGCGGCTGCTCCACGACCGCCGACAGCAGGTAGCGGCAGTCCGGCTTGTAGCAGGCCAGCACCGCGTCGAGCAGCGGCTGCTCGACCGGGAAGCACGCACGGGGCGGGTTCATCGCGAGGAGGCGGGGAGGAGAGGGGACGCGGGAGGACGGGAGGCCGGGCCGGCGTCGCGGACGCGTCCACCATACCGCCGGCCCGAACGGGGTGTCACGGTCCGCGCGACCGACGTGTCGACCGCGATGTATAAGGAGGCGCGCGCGGGAGGTGACGCGGTGCGCGTCGCCGGCGCGCCTCCCGGCCGTCGCGCGCTCGCGACCCCCGCCCGATCCCCCTGATGCCCGGCCCGATGCTCGGCGACGACTGGCGATGACGAGCCCCCGATCGACGACCCTCGCCGAGCTCACGCGTCGGCACGCCGCCGCGCACGGCGATCTGCCCGCGCTCCTCGACGGTGACGCGGTCGTGTCGTTCGCCGCTCTCGACGCCGCGGCCTGCCGCGTCGCGAACGCGCTCGTCGCCGCGGGTTGCGCGCCCGGCGCGCGCGTCGCGTACCTGGCCAAGGACTCGGTGGCGGCGTTCGAGGTGCTCTTCGGCTGCGCGAAGGCGGGCGCCGTGCTCATGGGCGTGAACTGGCGGCTCAAGGCGCCGGAGATCCGCTACATCCTCGACCACGGGGAGGCGCGGGTGCTCTTCGCGGGCGCGGAGTTCGCCGAGGTCGTCGAGGCGATCCGCGACGAGCTGCCGCGCCTGGAGCACGTCGTGTGGATGGAGGGCCCCCGCGGCGACGACCCGGGCTTCGCGGCCTGGCGCGACGCGGCACCCGACGGCGAGCCCGGCGTGCCCGTCGACCCCGAGGACGTCGTCGTCCAGATGTACACGAGCGGCACGACCGGCCTGCCCAAGGGCGTCATGCTCGCGCACCGGAGCTTCTTCGCGGTCATCCGCGAGATGGCGGCGGTGGGGGACCCGTGGATCGGCTTCGGGCCCGACGACGTCTGCCTGCACACGCTCCCGCTCTTCCACATCGGCGGCATCTGGTTCGACATGACGGCGCTCGAGGCGGGCACGCCGATCGTCGTGACGGAGACGTTCACCGCCTGGTCGGCGATCCAGCTCATGCAGCGGCACCGCGTCACGAAGGTGTGCCTCGTGCCGGCGATGATCCAGATGGTGCTCGCCGAGCCGGAGTGCGCGTCCGCCGACTGGTCGGCGCTCGACTGCATCGTCTACGGCGGCTCGCCCATCCCGGTGCCCGTGCTCAAGCGCGCGCTCGAGGTCTTCGGCTGCCGCTTCGGTCAGATCTACGGACTCACGGAGACCGGCAACACCGCGGTCTTCCTGCGGCCGCACGACCACGACGACCCGGAGTCGCCGCGTCTCGCCGCCGCCGGGCGGCCGTACCCGGGCGTGCGCTGCAAGGTCGTCGACGAGGAGGGTCGTGAGCTCGACGTGCGCGAGACGGGCGAGATCTGCCTGCACTCGCCCGCGAACATGGTCGGCTACTGGAAGAACCCGGAGGCGACGGCCGACACGCTCGTCGACGGCTGGGTGCACACGGGCGACGCGGGCTTCCTCGACGAGGACGGCTACGTCTTCGTGAACGACCGCCTCAAGGACATGATCATCTACGCGGGCGAGAACGTGTACCCGGCGGAGATCGAGTCCGTGCTCTGCGGACACCCCGCGGTCGCGGAGGCCGCGGTCATCGGCGTGCCCGACGAGCGCTGGGGAGAGCAGGTCAAGGCGATCGTCGTGCTGCGCCCGGGCGAGAGCGCGACGGCGCGTCAGATCCTCGCGCACGCGCGGACGGACCTCGCGGCGTTCAAGGTGCCGAAGAGCGTCGACTTCCTCGACGCCCTGCCGCGCACGCCGAGCGGCAAGATCCAGAAGCACGTGCTGCGCGAGCCGTACTGGGAGGGGCGCGACCGGCAGGTGAATTGACGGGGGCGGCCGGGGCGCGTCGTGCGCTGAGACGATTGCCCGGATTTCGGGTGTCCGCGATCAGCGCTGGGCGGGCTCGGCTCCGAAGCCGAAGCCGAAGCCGAAGCCGAAGCCGAAGCCGAAGCCGAACCCGAAGCCGAATCGGAACCCGAACCCGAACCCGGAACCGAGACCGAATCGGAAACCGGAACCGCCCCGGCGGTTCGACCGCCGGGGCGGGTGGTCTCGTTCAGTGCGTGAGCTTCCAGAGCATGGCGAGCACGCGGTCGAGCAACGCGTAGGACTCCGCGAGGTCCTCCTCGCGCAGGTCACCCAATGCCACGGCGGTGCGCAATGCGGTCCGCACCTCGTCCGCGGAACCGGCAGCCACGCGCCAGTGGTGCCGGCGATCCTTCCCGCCGCGACGCTGACCTTCGGAGATGTTGAGGGTCACCGAAGCAGCGGCCCTGCGCACCTGGCGGTGCATGTCGCGATCACACACCTGGAGCGTCGCGAGAGGCGAGCGAAGCGAGGCCACCATGCGGATCGCGATCTCGAGCACATCGAACATGTGAGGGACTCCTTTCCTGGAATCGGGTGGGGTTACGCCCAGTGGGGGCCCCGCCCGATTCCAGGAAAGGAGTCCCGCCCAGTGCGTCGCGAACGCAGCAGGGTGACCGCCGACGTCGTGTCCCCGGAGACCACGGGGTGGCTCACGAAGTGAGCCGCCGCCGAACTCTCGCGAAGCGAGAGGAGGCTTCGGGTTCGGGTTCGGGTTCGGCTTCGGCTTCGGGTTCGGGTTCGGGTTCGGGTTCGGCTTCGGGTTCGGCTTCGGCTTCGGACCCGGATCCACCCCCGACCGCCCCCGCCCCAATCGCTACCCTCCCTCCGATGCGTCCTCCCGTCACCGACCTCCAGCGCTGGCTCCCCGGCCCCGCTCCCGACGACGCGGCGCGGGTGCAGCTCCTCGTGTTCCCGCACGCGGGCGGCGGGACGGCGGTGTTCAAGGAGTGGCCCGACTGCCTGCCCGGGTCGATCGCGGTGCGGCCGGTGGCGTACCCCGGGCGCGAGGCGCGGTTCCGCGAGCCGCCGTGCACGCGGGTGGCGGAGCTCGTCGACGCGATGCTGCCCGTCGTGCGTCCGGAGCTCGCGCGGCCGTACGCGCTCTTCGGCCACAGCCTCGGGGCGTTCGTGGCGTACGAGCTCGTGCAGCGGTTGATCGCGGAGGGCGGGCCGTTGCCGGTGCACCTCTTCGTGTCCGCCGCGCGGGCGCCGCACACGCCGTTGCCGAGCGACCCGCTCGACGTCATGCCCGAACCGCGGCTGCTCGCGAAGCTGCGCGACATGGGCGGCACGCCGGAGCGGGTGCTCGCCGAGCCGGAGCTCATGAAGCTCTTCCTGCCGATGTTGCGCGCGGACTTCCGCATGTCCGACCGCTTCGAGCGGCCGGCGGACGACCCGCCGTTGCCGATGCCGGTGAGCGCGTTCCTCGGCACGCAGGACGACCACGTCGACGCGGACAAGGTGCGGGCGTGGGACGCGCGGGCGGGCGCGGCGTTCTCGGTGCGCGCGATCCCGGGCGACCACTTCTTCATCCAGGCGGCGCGGCGGATGGTGCTCGACTCGCTCGTCGCGGACCTCGCGCCGCACCTGCGCTGAGCGCGCCGCGCTACCCGTCTCCGAAGCGGGCGCACCAGTCGCAGCCGTCGTCCTCCCAGGTCGCGGCGTGGCCGCCGGCGGCGCCGCCCGTGTAGCCGAGGGCGGCGAGGTCGGCGAGGACCTGCGGGTCGTCGATCGCGGGTGCGGCGAGGCCCTCGTCCGGCGCCTCGCGCAGCCACGCGACGAGCCGCGCGCGGAGGGCCTTCGCGACGTCCGCGCGCTCGTCGACGAGGTCGTCGAGGCAGGCGGGGTCGGCGCGCAGGTCGTAGAGCTCGACTTGATGATGCTCGTAGAGGGTGTGTCCGCCGCGCAGGTTGAGCACGAGGTGCAGGCCGCCGAGCGTGATGCTCGCCGAGCTGCCGTGCGAGGAGAGCGCGAACCGGGGGACGCCGTCGCGCGACGCCGCCGAGGCGTCGCCCGTCGCGACGAGCGACGTCCCGGGGAAGTCGACGTCGCGCAGCCCCGCGAGGTCGAGCAGCGTGCGGCCGAGGTCGAGGTGGCTCACGGGGCGGTCGTCGCGCAGGCCCGCGGGCACGCCGGGGCCCGCGAGCACGAGCGGGACGTGGAGCGTGTCGCGGTAGAGCTCCGCGTGGTCGAACCAGGTCGCGTGGTCGCCGAACTCCTCGCCGTGGTCGCCCACGACGGCGACGACGGCGCCGGTCATGCGCGGGTGGTCGAGCACGCGCGCGAGCTGGCCGTCGAGCTGCGTGACGAGCGCCTTGTACTGCGCGAAGGCGTGGTCGAGGACGCGCAGTCCGGCGAGGCGGCCGGGCAGGTGGACATCCCCGGGCAGCGGCGGGAGCGACGGGTCGTACGGGTCCGCGGGCCCGTCGTAGTAGCGGGCGACGAGCTCGTCGGGCGGGTCGTACGGGCGGTGCGCGTCGAACACGTGGACCCACAGGAAGAGCGGGCGCTCGTCCTCGCCCGCGAGCCCCTCGGCGTCGAGCCAGCCGGCGACGACGTCGAGCGTGACCTGCGCGGGACGCTGCGGGAGGTCCGGCCACGCCATGCGGTCGAAGCCCTGGCCGAGCCCGCTCACGTCGTCGCCGAGGTGGTGCGCGGAGAGCGCGGCCCACGTGCGGTACCCCGCGTCGCGCAGCCGCTCGGCGAGCGTCTCGGCGGCGCCGTCGACGGGCTGCTTGTTCGTGAGCACGCCGACGTCGCGCGGGTGCCGGCCGGTGAGCAGCGCCATGTGCGACGGGTTCGTGTAGTTCACGGTGCTGAAGCAGTCCTCGAAGAGGACGCCGCGCGCGGCGAGCGCGTCGAGCACGGGCGTGTCGACCTCGACGCCCTCGTGCGCGGCGCCGAGGTGGTCGCCGCGGTGGGTGTCGGTCGTGACGAGCAGGATCGGCGGGCGCGGCGGGAGGCGGCGGCTCCAGGCGGCGACCTCGGCGACGACGCAGGACGCGTCCTGCCCGGGCGGGCCGTCGAGCGACCAGCGCGCGGTGACGCGCCGGCCCTCGAGCCCGTCGAGGAGCACGCGCACGTCGCGCCACGGTGCGTCGGCGTCCCGCGCGAGCCGCACGCGCGTGTCGCGCGACGGACCGGACTCGGGGGCGAGCGTGAGCACGAGCTCGGGGTCGTCGCCGGTCCAGCGGCCCATGGTCGGCGCGGCGGCGGCGAAGGCGAGCACGCCGTCGGGGGGCGCGGTGAACGAGACCTCGACGGGCCGGCCGGTGCTCACGCCGACGCCGCGTCGCGCCTGCTCGCCGACGAGCGCGAGGCGGGGGCCGTCGGCGGGGTCGGGCACGAGCGCGGCGGCCGGGGTCTCGACGAGCGCGACGGACGCGAGCCGGATGGCGCGCGGCGTGTCGCCGAAGTAGAGGAGCAGCGTGTCCGCGGTGCCGCGGTCGGCGGCGGCGGGTTGCAGCACGAGGTCGAGCGGGCCGACCTGCGCGTGGTGCGTCGCGGAGACCGGCGCGGTGGCGACGAGCACGGCGCCGCGCCGCGCGAAGGCGGCGGACACGAGCGTGCCGCCGGTGCAGCCGAGCTCGAGCCGCACCCGGTCGATGCGCGCGAGGTCGTAGGAGCCGGCGCGTCGCAGCGTGACGGGGGTGCCCGGCGTGTGGCTCTCGAGGCGGAGCATCTGCGCGCCGTCGGGGTGCGCGTCGTCGAGCGGCTGGCGGGTCACCGCGTCGGCGTCGAGGGACCAGCCGCCGCGTTCGTCGGCGGGGACGAAGCGCTCGAGGAGGACCGCACCGGGCGTCGGCGTGTCGCTCACGGGGTGCGGGACGAGCCGCTCGGGGGGCGGCGGCGGGGGCTCGGCGCAGGCGGTCGCGAGCGCGAGCGCGACGAGGAGGACGGTGGCGACGGACCGCGGGCCGCGGGGGGCGCTGGGGCGGCATGTCGCGCGCGGGGTCATCCGATCGGCGGGGGCGGGGGCCGGAGAGGAAGGAGGGGCCGGGAAGGACGCGGGCCGGGGGCCGAGGCGTGGGCCGGGAACGAGTCGGGGTCGGAGCGGTCGGGTCCCGGTCTCGGGTCACCGGGCCGCGCGATGATACGGCGGGGCGGCGCCGGGCGGCGGGGCGACGACGGAACGGGCCAGTCGTCGGGGCGTCGGGCGGTCAGTCCGGGGCGCCGGCGGCGAGCGCGGCGAGCTGCTCGTCGAGGTCGCGGACGCGGAGCGTGGCGGCGGCGACGGAGCGGGCGCGCTCGTCGATCTCGTGGCGCAGGTCGTTGAGGGTCCGGTGGCCGGCGAGGACGGCCCGGCGCCCGTCGCGGAGGCGGTCGCGTCGGTCGAGGATCTCGGTGACGGTCTCCTGCGGGGCGTCGAGGGCGTCGGCGTAGGCGGCCTCGAGCGGGGCGACGCGGGACTGCGCGTGCAGGAAGAGGAGCTCCGCGGCGGCGAGGCGCGAGCGGCGCCGGGCGAGGCGGTCGCGGTGGTGCTCGAGGGCGGCGCGCAGGCGGTCGGCGCGGCGGCGGTCGGGCCAGGGGGCGTCCGCGCCGGGGAGCGCCGCGGTGTCGGCGCGCGCGGCGTCCGACGGACCGGGCAGGGTCGCGGCGTCGCGGTCCTCGGCGGCGGGGCGGCTCCAGTCCGGCTCGGGGAGCATGGGGCCGCGGGGGACCTCGACGATGGCGATGGTGATGACGAGCACGCCGACGGCGGCGACGAACTCGAGCGGCGACCTCGACGTGGCGGTCATGGTGCGCTCCGGTGCAGCGGTACGGGATTCCCGCAGATCCGATCGGCCGCGGCGGGGGCCGGGCTTGAGGCGACCTGCATCCGGACGTCGCGGTCTGCCGAAGCGCGCTGCATACCCGCGGTTCATGCGTCACGCGGTCGGTGCATATTCACGCGTCATGCATGCAGCCGTGCGCGTCGTCGCGCGCCGTCCCGCGCGCGAGCGGCGTGCGATCGCTGCGGTAGACTGAGGGGCTCCTCCCCCGACCGATCCGCGTCGTGCGCGGACCGGACGCCGGCCCCGCGCCCCCTCTCCCTCGGGCCCCGATGCGCGTCCTCTTCCTCTACAACGAAGTCGAGTGCCTCGCGCTGCAGTACCTGTCGTCCGCGTTGCGGCGGGCGGGTCACGAGACGGCGCTGCTCTTCGACCCGCGCCTCTTCGACGGCTTCCGGCAGGAGTACAACAACCGCCTCGTGGCGAGGGCCGTGAGCCTGCGGAAGTGGATCCTGCGGCGCGTGGAGGAGTACCGGCCGGACGTCGTGGGCTTCAGCGTGCTCACGGCGAACGCGGACTGGTGCGCGGGCTACGCGGAGGAGATCCGGGCGCGGCTGCCGGGCGTGACGATCGTCGCGGGCGGCTACCACGCGACGACGAGCACGGAGCCCATGCTGCGCACGGGGCTCTACGACTGGATCATCCGGGGCGAGGCGGAGGACGGTCTCGTGCGGCTCGTGGACTCGCTCGAGGCGGGGGCGCCGGACCTCTCGATCCCGAACCTCGCGTACCTGGACGCGCGGGGGGAGGTCGTCGAGAAGCCGTTGCTGCCGTACGAGCAGGACGTGGAT
>JAUIEF010000173.1 GCA_030428785.1 bacterium | reverse complement strand
CCCGAGGGCGACCACGCCCGCGAGCCCCAGGACGAGCGCGCGCGACGTGGCGTCGGCGGGAGCGACCGCGCGGGCCGTCACGCCGGCTCCCCCGCGGCGCGCGTCGTGCGCGCGAACCGTCGCCCCGCGAGCACGAGCGCCGCGAGCGCCGCGAGCGCGAGCAGGCCCGGCTCGTCGCCGCCGCCCACGCCGTAGCCCAGCGCCGACTCCGGGACGCCGCGCGGCAGCGGCAGCGCGTGCACGATCTCGTCGGCAGGGCCGCCGTCGGCACGCACCTCCTCCGTCACCGCGACGAAGGACGTGAAGTCGGTGAGCAGGCCGTACTCGAGGCCCAGCGCGAGGATCTCCCGCTCCTGCCGACGCGACGGCGAGCCGAAGTCCCAGTCGGCGAGCGCGGCGATGCGGCGGCGCGCCCACAAAAGGCCCAGCGGCCCGTCGGCGCTCGGCGTCACCGCGCCCACGTCGAGGCGCGACTCGAACGGCCCGCGTCCGCCCGTGCCGCGCACGACGAGCGCGCCAGCGGGCTCGCCGGTCCAGCGGCCGGTCACGACGAGCGGCCGCTGCGCGAGGAGGTCGGCGAGGCGCTCCGGCTGCACGTCGGAGGTCTCGAAGCCCTCGGCCTCGAGCGTCACGCCCGTGAGCACCGGCGTCGACACGTACGCGCGGAAGCGCTCGGCCGCCGCACGCGACTCGCGCGACTCCGTGACGACGACCGCCTCGCCCTGCCCGGCGCGCGCCAGGCCCTCGATGAGGTACCGGTTCACCGAGCTGCCGATGCCGAACGCGAAGACGTTCGTGTCGTCGACGTGGTCGTGCACGAGCCGGAACGCCTTCTTCTCCGCGGAGATGAAGCCGTCGGTGACGACGAGCACGCTCCGCGACACGCCCTCGTCGCGCGGCAGGTCGAGCGCGCGCGCGAGCGCGGCCGCGAGCTCCGTCGAGCCGCCCCGGTCCGCCGTGTGCACGAAGCGCGCGGCCGCCGCGACCTCCTCCTCGGTCGCGGGCGCGGAGCGCGGTCGCCACAGCGACGAGCCGCCGGCGAAGGTCATGACGTTGAAGGTGTCCGTCGGGCGCAGGCCCAGAAGCAGGTCCTCCATGAGGTCCGTCGCGACGTCGAGCGGCTGCCCGCGCATGCTGCCGGAGACGTCGAGCACAAAGACGAACTCGCGGGGCGGCACGTCCTCGAGCTCGACGCGCGCCGGCGGCTGCACCATGAGCAGGAAGTGCCCCGACTCCGCGTCGGGCGCGCGCTGGAGGAGGAGGCCGGTCTCGACCCGCCCGCCCGACAGCCGGTAGCGCAGGATCAGGTCGCGGTCGCCGCCGAGCACCTCCGTCGAGGCGAGCTCGACGTGCGCCTGCGTGCGTCCGCGCCACGCGACGTCGAGCCGGTGGGTGTCGCAGGCGAGCTCGTCGACGGGGAGCCCCGCCGCGAGGTCCGCGCGGAAGGCGAAGTCCGCGCGCGGCGCCTCGTCCTCCGACGTGAACGGGTTGGACAGCCACGACGAGCGCTCACGCTCCTCGTAGGGCGGCGCGTCGCCCGTGTAGCGCGGGCCGACGACCGTCGGGTACACGAACTCGTAGACGCCGTCCTCCGGGACGAGCAGCTCGCTGAACGCGAGCTCGACCTCGAGCGACTCGCCGGGCAGCACGTTCGCGACGTCCATCTGGAAGACGTTCGGGCGCTGCTGCTCGAGGAGCGTCGCGGTGCGGCCCTCCTCCTTGGCGGTCTCGAAGGTCGCGCGCGCCTCCTCGCGCTCGCGCACGACGGCGCGGATCGTGCGGTCGCCGACGGTCATGCTCATGCCGTGCACGGCGGCGCGCACCGAGGCGGGGAACACGTAGCGCGCGTGGAGCGTGCGCGGTCCCTCGTTGACGTAGGTCTGCCGCACGACGACCGACGCGATGACGCCGTCGATGCGCACGGCGACGTCGGTGCCCGCCAGCGGGAAGCGGTCGACGTCGTCCGGGTCGTCCATCAAGAGGTAGGGCGACTCGGTGCGCTCGAGCTCCCAGGTGTCGTGCGGGTCGTCCTGCGCGCGCGCGGCGGGCGCGGCCCACGTCGTCGCGACGATCACCAGCAGGAGGAGCGGGCGTGCGGGACGGGGCGGGACGGTCGACGAGCTCATGCGCGGCTCCGGCGGCGGGCGGGTCGGCGACGTGGAACCCGGGAGCGCGCTCCGCGGTTGCGACGCCGCGCCCAGGGTCGCGGACCGCCACGCGGCCGCCGCATCCGGTCGGCGGGCCTCGCGCCGTCTCCTACAACTTGTAGGATGCCAACCGCCGGGCCGGACGGGCCGGGCTCCGCCGCGTCGCGTGACGCGGGGACCCCGGCCGCGCGCCGCCCGGCCCCGCCGGAGCGGACCCCCATGCTTCCCGCCCTCGCCGTCGTGCTCACGCTCGCATCCCCGCCCGCCGCCCCGGCACCCGACGAGACGACGCCCAACGGGCGCGTCGTCGGCACGCCGCCCGTCGTCTCGGAGCTCCACGCGTCGGCCGACGGCCTGCTGCTCGCGGGCTCGGCGGCCCTCGCCGCGGACGCCTACCGCGAGGTCCTCGAGGACGAGCCGCGCAACGGGCGCGCGTGGTACCGCCTCGGCATCTGCCTGCTCGACGTCGGGCCGTTCGCCGACGCGGCGGAGGCGTTCGCGCGCGCGGGCGAGCTCGGCTGGCGCACCTCGGACGCGCACTACAACAGCGCCTGCGCGCACGCGCTCGACGGGGACGTCGACGCCGGGTACGCGCTCCTCGACCGCGCCGTCGCGACCGGCTTCACCGACATGGACCACATGGCCGTCGACCCGGACCTCACCGCGCTGCGCGACGACCCGCGCTGGGACGAGGTCTGCGTGCAGGAGACGCGCACGGCGCCCGAGGGCGCGCGACCGGTGACGCTCGAGGCGACGGACGGCGCGACGGTGCACGCGGAGTGGACGCCCGTGCTCGGCGCGGACGGCGAGGAGGACCTCGCGGCGCCCGTCGTCATGCTGCTCCACCAGGCGGGCTCGAACCTCGCCGAGTACGACAGCGTCGTGCCGCGGCTGAACGCGCTCGGCTGGGCGTGCCTCGCGACGGACGCGCGCGGCGGTGGGCGCGCGTGGGGTCGCGGGAACCTCACCGTGGACGCGGCGGGCGCGCGCGGCGGCGGCGAGGAGGCGAGCCGCGACTTCGCGGGCGCCGTCCGCTGGCTGCGCGACCGCGGCTGCACCGGGCCGCTCGCCGCGATCGGCAGCAGCTACAGCGCGGGGCGCGTCTACCTGCTGCTCGCCGACCACCCGGACGAGTTCGCGTGCGGCGTCGCCTACTCGGGCGGCCGGCGGTTCGCGCAGCCCGGTCCGGACGGCGAGCCGTCGTGGGCCTCGCGTGTCGCCGCGCCGGTCATGTACTCGGTGCCGGTCTTCGAGTACGAGGCCGACAGCCCCGAGCGTTTCGCGGCGATCGCCGGCACGGACAACCTCTTCCGCATCCAGGCGCGCGGCGTGCACGGCGCGTCGACGCTCGACCCGCGCCGCAACCCCGCCGGCTGGGAGGAGGAGTGGGCGGCGCTGCGCGACTGGCTCGCGGCGCACCTGCGCGAGGGGTGAGCGGCGGACGTCGCCCGGCAGCCCGTGGTGACCGAGCCGGCGTCGAGGGGGCGCCCTCGCGCCGGGTGACGCTCACCACGTCCGCTACTCCGCGACGAGCGCGCGCCGCTCGCGATCGTCCTTCCGGCGCAGCGCGACGAGCAGCGCGACCGCGACGAGCGGCACCGCGACGAGCTGCACGAAGTCGATCCAGCCGCGGGTCGTCAGGAGCCGACCCACGCCCCCCGCGTCGAGGCGCGCGGTGAGCGTCGGGAGCGCGAGCAGGTAGGTGAGCCGCTGGACGAGGACCACCGCGACGAGGCCCGCGCAGGCGAGCACGACGCCGCCCGGCGAGGACAGCAGCCGGCGCGCGAGGGCCGCCGCGCGATCGAGCCGGTCGACGACACCGCCAGCGTTCCCGCGGACGACGGCGACCACGACGAGCAACGCCAGCGCGAGCACGTTCACGTCCGCGAGGACGTAGAGCATGGGCAGCACCGTGTCGCCCGCGCCGAGCGTGCGCCCGACGAGCACCGCGAGCCAGCCGGCCGTCGACGCGAGGATGGGCACCGCGGCGAACGCGAGCCCGCCGGTGACCATCCACTGCAGTCGGCCGCGCCACACGGCGCCGCGGTCGGCGGCGACGAACTCCTCGCGCAGGCCGTCGAGCTCGCCGAGCCGCGCGCGCGCGACGCCGAGCGCCTCGACGGGCGTGAGCCGCGCGGCGGCGCCGTCGCGCACGAGCGCGTCGACGGACTCGCGGAGGTGCGCCTCGAGTTCCTCGACCGTCTCGCGCGGGAGCTCCCGCGCGCGGGCGTCGCGGCGCCAGGCGGCGAGCGCCTTCTCGTAGGGGTCGTGATCGTCGGCGGACCGGGTCGGGTCGGCGTCGGCGGACCGGTTCAGGTCGGACTCGGACATGGGTCACCTCCGTCCCACAGGCGGGCGAGCGTGTCGTGGACGTCGAGCCAGGCCGCGCGTTCGCTGTCGAGCGCGCGCCGGCCCTTCGCGGAGAGCCGGTAGACCTTCCGGCGGCGGCCGCTGTCGCCTGTCCGCCAGCGCGCGAGGAGCAGCCCCTCGCGCTCGAGCCGGTGGAGCACGGGGTAGAGCATGCCCTCGCTCCACGCGAGCTTGCCCCCGGAGTGCGCCTCCACGTCGCGCAGGATGGCGTACCCCCAGCTCTCCCCCCGCGCGAGGATCGACAGCACGAGCGGGCGTGCCGACGCGGCGACGAGCTCCTTCGACGTCATGCGGGGCATGATACCTAGAAGTGCTAGGTATGTCGAGGAGGGAGCCGCTCAGCCGTCGTCCGCGGCCCTCGGCGCGAGCCGCGCCGCCACCGGCAGGTGGTCCGACTGCGCGCGCGTCGGGTCGTGGTTCGGCGGGACGATGCCGTGCGCCGGCGCGCGGCTGTCGAGGACGTGGTCGCCCGCGCGGAACCCGACGCGCTCGCCCCACACGCCGTCGTAGCAGCAGCTCAGCGGCGGGTCGATCGCGCGCACCTCGGTGTCGATGCCGGCGTGCACGAACGGCCGGAACGCGATGCGCTCGCGGCCGTCCCACGACGGGATGCGGTTGAAGTCGCCCGCGACGACGATCCGGTCGTCGCGCAGCGCGACGCGCTCCTCCGGCGTGAGCGCGTCGACCAGCGCCGCGGAGAGCGCGCGCTCCACGTCGTCCACGTCGACGTCGTGGTCGGCGTGCAGGTTCACGAACACGAGGTCCCCCGCGAAGAGCAGCACCTGGAACGGCCGCCCCGCCCGGAACTCCGCGAGCACCGACCGCTCGAGCACGAGCGACGGCGCGTGGAGCGTGACCATCTCCTCGGGCCCGCTCGTCGAGCGCACGACGGCCAGCCCGCCGAGCGACGGCCCGGCGGCCGCGACGAGCGCCTCCCAGCGCGACGCCTCCTGGAGCGCCACGAGGTCGAACGCCTCGCGCGTCGGGTCGACCGCCGCCGGCGCGTCGCGCAGGAAGGCCGCCATGGTCCGCGCGCAGTCCGTGAGCTCCGGTGTGCCGGGGACCGGCTCGCAGAGTTCGCCGAGCCGCGGCGCCGACGCCGCCGACGTCCCGGTCATCGCCTGCCAGCAGACGTTCCACGAGAGGACGAGGAGGGCGGGCGCCCCGTCCTCGGCGGTCGAGGCCGGGGACATCGTCGAGGAGAGCGCGGCGCCCGCGTCCCGGCCGGGGCCACCCGACGCGGCGCCCAGGCCCGGGGGGCCCGGCGTTGCGTGGGCGTGCGGCGTCTCCGGCCCGGCGCACGCGACGACCGCCACGAGCAGCGCGAGGGCGACGGACGCCCGGTGCAGCACCGGATGAAGCGACCGGCGCTCGCACCGGCGCAGGCGTGGGTTCCGGGGCACGAACTCCCGCGGCATGACGGTCCTCCTCTCGACCGCCCCACCCTAGCGCCCGCCCCCCGTGACGCCTCCCCCCGCGGTCGCGTAGACTCGCCCGACGCGGGTCGCACCGCACCGGACACCTCCGGGCTCCCACGCCGCCGGCCGCTCGGCCGGCGACGCGCGCGCCCCGGGGTCCCGCGACGCGATCCGACGGCCGCGACGTGACGCCCGTCGTCACGCCGCGTCCCGACACCACCGCCGACCCCGCCCGCCGGACGCGCCCGCGCCCGGCCCCCACCGCGCCCCATGACCGTCCCCCTGGCACCCCGCGAGGAGACCGAGGCCCTCGAGCGCCGCCTCCTCGCGCCCTGGGCCGCGCTCTCCGCCGACCACTGGGCGCGTCCGCAGACGGAGAAGCCGGACCCCTACCGCACGTGCTTCGTGCGCGACCGCGACCGCATCCTCCACTGCGGCGCGTTCCGGCGGCTCAAGGACAAGACGCAGGTCTTCGTCATCGACGAGGGCGACTTCTACCGCACGCGCCTCACGCACACGCTCGAGGTCTCCCAGCTCAGCCGCTTCCTCGCGCTCGCGCTGCGCCTCAACGAGTCGCTCGCCGAGGTCCTCGCGCTGGTCCACGACATCGGGCACCCGCCCTTCGGTCACGAGGGCGAGCGCATCCTCCACAAGGCGACGAGCGTCGACTTCGACCACAACCGGCAGGCGCTGCGCATCGTCGACGTGCTCGAGTCGCCGTACCTCGACCGGCGCGGCCTCAACCTCACGCAGACCGTGCGCCGCATGATCCTCAAGCACGGCGGCGACGCGGGGCGCGGCGCGACGCGCACGGACGGGCACGTGCTCGAGGCGCAGGTCGCCGACCTCGCGGACAGCACCGCCTACCAGCACCACGACGTCGAGGACGGCCTGCGCGCGGGCATCCTCTCGCCGGGCGAGCTCGAGGCGACGAGCATCTGGCGGCAGGCCGTCGAGGAGGTCGGCGGGCTCGTCGAGGGACCGCAGGGCACGAAGCGCGTCCTCAACCACATGCTCAAGACCTCGCTCTACGACGTGCTCGAGGAGTCGTCGCGGCGCATCGCGGCGAGCGGCGTCACGAGCGAGGCCGACGTCCTCGCGCACGGCGAGCCGCTCGTCGCGTACAGCGCCGAGCGCGGGAAGCAGCACAAGGAGCTCGGCAAGTTCCTCTACGACTGCTACTACCGCCACCCGCGCGTGCTCCGCAGCGCGGCGAGCGCGCAGCAGGCCATCGACCTCATCATCGAGCACTACGGGCGCCACCCGGCCGAGCTGCCGCGCGACTACCGGCGCCGCGTCGACACGGACGGCCTCGAGCGCACGCTCTGCGACTACGTGGCCGGCATGACGGACCGCTACGCCGTCGAGGAGTGGCGCCGCCTCGCCGCGTCGCGCGCGCTCGTGCACCTCGCGCTCCCGCCGCTCGACGACGAGACCGCCGAGCGCGTCACGACGCTCGAGGAGACCATCGGCTACCACTTCCGCGACAAGACGCTCGCCGCGACCGCGCTCACGCACGCGTCCGCGCGCTCCGACGAGCAGCCCCCCAACGAGCGCCTCGAGTTCCTGGGCGACTCCGTGCTGGGCCTCGTCGTCGGGCAGGAGCTCTACCTGCGCTTCCCCGACCGCTCCGAGGGCGAGCTCTCGCGCATGAAGAGCATCAGCGTGAGCCGCAACGCGCTGCAGACCGTCGCCGCGAGCTGGGGCCTCGCCGAGCTCATGCTGCTCGGGCCCGGCTTCCGCGGACCGGAGGACGCGCCGCCTTCCGTCGCCGCCGACGGCGTCGAGGCCGTGCTCGGCGCGATCTTCCTCGACGGACACCTCGAGCCCGTGCGCCGCGTCATCCTCGCGGATTTCCTGCCCATCGTGGAGGCCGCCGCCGAGGGCCGCCGCGGGCGCAACAGCAAGAGCGAGCTCCAGTCGTTCACGCAGGCCGAGCTCCAGTGCACGCCGCACTACCAGGTGCTCGCCGAGGAGGGCCCCGACCACCGCAAGGTCTTCACCGTCGCGGCCGTCGTGCAGGACGTGAAGCTCTCCGTCGCGACGGGCCGCAACAAGCGCCAGGCCGAGCAGCGCGCCGCGCGCGAGGCGCTCCACATGCTCGTCGCCGTGCGCGACGGCGCCGTGCCGCCGCCGGAGGGGCTCGTCGAGCTCTGGTCGTCGCTGCCGCCCGAGGTGTCCGGTGCCCAGGAGTCCTGACGCCTATCTCCCGGCGGTGACGGCCCTCGCGGGTCGTCCGCCCGTCGCGCGGCTGCTCGCGGCCGACGCCGCCGCGTCCGGCGCGGAGCGCGTGGCGGTCGGCGGCGCGTGGGGCTCGTCCGCCGCAGCGCTCGTCGGGCTCGCCGCCGAGGGGCGCGGCCGCGTGCTCGCCGTGACCGGCGGCGCCGAGGTCGCGGAGGCGCTCGTCCTCGACCTCGACAGCCTCTACCCGGACCTGCCCGTGCACCTGCTGCCGGTCGCCGAGTCCGAGCTGCAGATGGGCCCCGAGCGCCGCGCGAACCACAGCGAGCGCCTCGTCGCGCTCGCGTCGCTCGAGGAGCCGGGCGACGGCGTGCTCGTCGTGTCCGCCGCCTCGCTGCTCGAGGACCTGCCCGCGCCCGACGGCGAGAAGGTCACGGTGACGCGCGGCGGCACCCTCGACCGCGACCGCCTCCTCGAGCAGCTCACGGACGCCGGCTTCGACCGCGTCCCGCTCGTCGCCGCGCCCGGCGAGCTGAGCGTGCGCGGCGACATCGTCGACGTGTACCCGTGGGCCGCCGAGGCGCCCGTGCGCATCGAGCTCTTCGACGAGGAGGTCGAGGACCTGCGCCGCTTCGAGGTCGACACGCAGCGCTCCGTCGAGGTGCTCGACGTCGTCGACATCCGGCTCGGCGACGGCGAGGGCCGGCGCACGACGCTCGACGAGCTGCTCCCCGACGACGCGTTCCTGCTGCTGCTCGACCCGCCACGGGTGCGCGACCGGCTCGTCGAGGTCGCGTTCGAGCGCGGCGACGCGCCGCGCGTCGTCGACGCGACGCTCGAGCGGCTGCGCCGGCGCCCGGGCGGCGACGTCCACGCCGTCGACCTCGGCACGCCCGACGCCGACCTCTCCGTGCGCTCCATCGAGACGACGCACCGCCCGCTCGAGCAGACGCTCGGCGCGTGGCGCGCGGACGGCCGCGACGTCGCCGTGCTCTGCGACAGCGAGGGCGAGCGCGAGCGCCTCGCCGCGACGCTCGCGGGCCACCCGCTCGGCGCCGACCCCGGCCTGCACGTCCTCAAGGGCCGCCTCACCACGGGCTTCCTGCTGCCGGACGGCGGCCCCGTCGTCGTGCACCACCACGAGCTCATCGGGCGAAGGGCGGTGCGCCGGGGGCGACCCCGACGGGTCGTCGCGACCCGGGCCCTCGACTCCCTCGCCGAGCTGAACCCCGGGGACTACGTCGTGCACCTGCTGCACGGCGTCGGCCGCTACCGCGGCATGCAGCGCCTCTCGCGCGAGCAGGGCGAGGAGGACTTCCTGCTCCTCGAGTTCGCCGACGACACGAAGCTCTTCGTGCCGGCCTCGCGCATCGACCTCGTCGAGCGCTTCATCGGCGGCGACGCGAAGGGCCCCAAGCTCGACAAGATCGGCGGCAAGACGTGGGCGCGCAAGAAGGAGAAGGTGCGCGCCGCGGTCATGGACCTCGCGTCCGACCTGCTCACCCTCCAGGCGCAGCGTCGCGGCGCCGACGGCATCGCCTTCCCCGCCGACGACCCCATGGTCGGTCGCTTCGAGCGCACCTTCGCGTTCGACGACACGCCCGACCAGGCGCGCGCCTGGGACGAGGTGCGCGCCGACATGGCGAAACCGCGCGCCATGGACCGGCTCGTCGTCGGCGACGTGGGCTTCGGCAAGACCGAGATCGCCGTGCGCGCGGCCTACCTCGCCGTGCTCTCCGGGCGGCAGGTCGCCGTGCTCGTCCCGACGACGATCCTCGCCGAGCAGCACTACGAGACGTTCACGCACCGCATGGCCGAGGAGCCCGTCCGCGTCGAGGTGCTCAGCCGCCTCAAGAAGCCCGCCGAGGTCAAGGCCATCCTGAAGGAGGCCGCCGAAGGCAAGGTCGACGTGCTCATCGGCACGCACCGCCTGCTCGCGAAGGACGTGCGCTTCCGCGACCTCGGGCTCGTCGTCGTCGACGAGGAGCAGCGCTTCGGCGTCGTGCACAAGGAGAAGCTGAAGGCGCTGCGCGCCACCGTCGACGTCGTGACGCTCTCCGCGACGCCCATCCCGCGCACGCTCCACATGGCCATGAGCGGCCTGCGCGACATCTCCAAGATCTCGACGCCGCCGCCCGGCCGCCGCCCGGTCATCACGCGCGTCACCTACGAGTCCGACGAGACCATCCGCGACGCGCTGCGCCACGAGCTCAACCGCGGCGGCCAGGTCTTCGTGCTGCACAACCGCGTGCAGACCATCGCGCACATGCTCGAGCGCATCCGCACGCTCGTGCCGCGCGCCCGTGCCAGCTTCGCGCACGGCCAGATGCCGGCGCGCGAGCTCCAGGGCGTCGTCGAGGAGTTCGCGAGCGGCGAGCTCGACGTGCTCGTCTGCACGACCATCATCGAGAGCGGCATCGACATCCCGCGCGCGAACACGATCATCGTCACCGACGCCCACCGCTTCGGCCTCGCGGACATGCACCAGCTCCGCGGGCGCGTCGGCCGCGAGAGCACGCAGGCGTACGCGTTCTTCCTCGTGCCGCGCGAGAAGTTCGCCGACAACGCCGAGCGGCGCCTCAAGGCCATCGAGGAGTTCAGCAGCCTCGACGCCGGCCTCCCCATCGCGCTCCGCGACCTCGAGCTGCGCGGCGCCGGCAACCTCCTCGGCGCCGAGCAGTCCGGGCACATCATGTCCGTCGGCTACGACATGTACTGCCGCCTGCTCCGCGCCGCCGTCGCGCAGTCCAAGGGCAAGCCCGCCGAGGACGAGCCCGGCGAGGTCGAGGTCGACCTCGGCCTCACCGCCTTCCTGCCCGTCGACTACGTGCCCGACGAGTCCGTGCGCATGTCCGTGCTGCGCCGCCTCGCCACCGCCGGCAAGAAGAAGGCCCAGGGCGTCGAGGCGGAGCTCGTCGACCGCTTCGGCCCGCTGCCCGACCCCGCCCGCGCGCTCCTCGACCTCTTCCGCCTGCGCCGCGCCGTGCGCCTCGCCGGCATCGGCCGGCTCGCCGCCGACGGCCTGGGCGGCATGATGATCCACATCTCCGACGCGGAGGCCTTCGAGGCGCGCCACCCCTTCCGGCCCGACCAGCTCTACCTCATCACGCCCGACCGATTTGCCGACGGCAGCCCGGCCAACAATTACCGCACGGAAGCTCCTCCGGGCGCCGAACACCTGGAATTGGAGTTCGCCCGGGCAGAGCCCGGGCACTGGCACGGCGGGGACCTGATGGGCATCCTGCAGCACCTCGATTACCTGGCCGATTTGGGCATCACCACCATCTGGATCAATCCTTTTTTGGAGAACGCCGGCCGCGGCAGCTACCACGGCTATGCGGCCACCGACCTCTACCGCGTGGACCCGCGTTTCGGACACGTGGACGTGTACGCCGAGCTCGTGGAAGCCGCCCACCTCAAGGGCCTGAAGGTGGTCTTTGACCACGTCAACAACCACGTCGGGGTCCGGCATCCCTGGGTGGCCGACCCACCCACCCCGACCTGGTTTCACGGCACGGTGGACGCGCACGAACGCGACCCCCACCACCTCACCGCGCTGCTCGATCCCTACGCGCCGCAGGCCCTGCGCGACCAGCTCCATCAGGGCTGGTTTGCCGATGCCATGCCCGACCTGAACCAGCGCGATCCGTACGTGGCCCGATACCTGATCCAGCAGACGCTGTGGTGGGTCGAACGCAGCGGATTGGACGGCATCCGCGAAGACACCTGGCCCTATAGTTATCCGGATTTCAGCGCCCGCTGGATGCTCGCCATCGCGCGTGAATACCCGGACCTGACCGTGGTGGGCGAATGCTGGGGCAATACGGCCTTCACCGCAGCTTTCCAGGGACCGGCCTTCGATGGCTCGGTGGCGTCTGGCCAAATGCAAAACAAACCGAACGTTCCAAATTCAGCCGAACATCAGGAGAAGGCCAGCAGCAGCGCGAACCCGGAG
>JAUIEF010000004.1 GCA_030428785.1 bacterium | reverse complement strand
GAGCGTGGTCCGCGTCGCGGACGAACGGGACGCCGCCGAGGAGGCGCGGGGGCTCGAGGCGGCGGCGCGCGCCGAGGAGGCGGCCGCCCGTGCGGAGGCGGAGGCCGCGCGCCGGGAGGAGGCCGCGGCGCGCGACGACGCGGAGGCCGCGCGCGACGAAGCGGAGGTCGCGCGTGACGACGCGGAGGTCGCGCGGGACGAGGCGGAGGTCGCGCGCGTCGACGCCGAGGCTGCGCGCGACGACGCGCTGGCCGCGCGGACGCTCGCCGAAGACCGACTCGTCGCGGCCCGTGAATCGCTCGCGGCGTCACGCGCCGTCACGCGGTTCCTGGGCGACATGCTCTCGGCGGCCAGCCCCGACGACCTGGGCCTGGACGCCACGGTGCTCTCCGTGCTCGACCGCGCGGCGCCGTCCATCGCACCGCGCTTCGCCGGCCGGCCGCACGTCGAGAGCGAGCTGCGCTACACCGTCGGCACGACCTACCGTTCGCTCGGCCGCCTGGGGCTGGCGCGCGAACACCTGGCGCGGGCCCACGAGCTGCTCGTGGAGCTGTGGGGCGAGGACCACCCCGACACGCTCGTGTGCCGCCAGCACCTCGTGCTCACGGACTGGCAGGCCGGCGCGTCCGAGCAGGCGCTGGCCGACATGGAGGCGGTGCACGCCGCGCTCGCCGGACAGCTGGAGCCCGACGACGAACGGCGACTCGAGGCGCTCAACGTGCTCGGCATCGTGCGCTACGAGCGCGGCGACAACGCCGGCGCGGAGGCGGCCTGGCGCGAGGTGTCCGAACGGCGCACGGAGCTGCAGGGCGCGACCGCCCGCGACACGCTCATCGCACGACACAACTACGCGCTCGTGTTGTCCGAGACCGGGCGCGCGGCGGAGGCGCTCGCCGTGCTCACGGACGTGGCGGAGAGCATGGAGGCGCTCGAGGGTCCCGACCATCCCGACACGCTCAAGGTCCGGAACGACGTGGGCACCGCGCTCAGGACGCTCGGACGGTTCGCCGAGGCCTCGCGCGTCTTCGAGTCCGTGCTCGCGCGCCGTCGTGTCGTGCTCGGGGAGGACCACCCGCTCACGGTCATGACGATCGGGAACCTCGCCACGACGACCTGGGAGGAGGGGCGGTTGGGCCGCGCGCTCGAGCTGTCGCAGGAGGCCGTCGCGGCCTGCCGGCGTGTGCTCGGCGACGAGCACGCCGCGACGTTCCTGGCGATCGACGGCCTGGGCAACGTGCTCATGGACCTCGAACGCCACGACGAGGCGCGGCCGTTCGTGGAGGCCGCCTGGGAGGGGCGCGTGGCGACGCTCGGCGTCGACCACCCGGACACGCTCATCTCGCTCCAGAACCGCGCGGCGCTCGCGGCCGGCTCGGGCGACCTGGCGCAGGCCCTCGAGCTCGGCGGGCAACTGCTCGAGGCGCGCGAGCGGGTCTCCGGGCCGCGTCACCCGATGACCATCCGCGCCCGCTACGTGCTGGCCGACTCGCTCAGGCAGGCCGGGCTGCCGGTGGACGCGGCGGAGCTCCTCGAGCGCGCCGAGCGGGACTCCCTCGAGGTCAACGGGCCCGACAGCGTGTTCACGTTGGACATCCAGGCCACGCGCGCCTGGGTGCTGCTGGACCTCCACCGCCACGACGAGGCGGAGGACCTGTTCCTCGAGGTCCACGACGGACGCGTCGAGGCGCTCGGCCCCGACCACGAGCTGACCGTGAACGTGCTCGAGGGGCTGGCCCGGCTCTACGAGGAGCGCGGACGCGACGCCGAGTTCCGGGCCATGAAGCGCACGCTGTTCGGTCACGCGAAGCGGCGGGCCGAGAGCGCGGACGCCAAGCCGTGGGACTTCTCGATGCTCTCCTGGTACTACGCCGTCGCCCTCGAGCCGGAGCTCCGCGACCCCGACCTGGCCGTGCAGTGGGCGGAGCGCGCCAACGACGCGACGGGCTGGTCGGTGCCGCGTTACCTCGACGCGTTGGCGACGGCCCGCCACGCCCGCGGCGACCTCGAGGGCGCCGTCGAGGCGCACCGCAAGGCGCTCGAGGTCATGGCCCCCGACGACGCCATGCGCGGCTACCACGAGGAGATGATCGAGGAGTGGGAGTCGCAGCGGCCGTGAACGTCGGACGGCCGTCCATCTCTGCACGGCGACCGGCTCCGCACGTGACGCGAACGGCCGTCGAGGAGAAGTGCTCACCCACGGCGGGCGGCTGACGGGACGATGTCGAGCGGGGGATGCCGGTGTCCGCCGAGGTGCGGATCGTCGTGCCGACGGCCGGGTCGCATGGGCTCGAGAGGATGGTCGCGGAGCGTCCCGCGGGAGTATGCTGCCGCTCGATCGAGAAGGGGCCCCGAGGAGGTCGACACCGATGACGCGTGCGAGGACCGCGTCGCCGTTCCCACCCGTGCTGCGCGCGGTGGTCGCGGCGCTCGCTCTGGGCGGGGGCGCGATGGCGCAGGACCAGGTCCCCGGCGAGGGCGCGGACGATGAGCTCTCCGTCCTCCGGAAGCGCGTCGAGGAGCTCGAACGGCGCCTCGACGCCGACGAGCGGTCCGCCCTGGCGCCCGACCCCGACGCCATCGTGCGGGAGGCCACCCACACGACCCCCGAGGGCTTCGCGCCGCTCCCCGGCACCGCCTTCGTCTGGAAGCTGGGCGGCTACGTGAAGGTCGACGTGATCCACGACCTGTACGAGATCGGCAACGAGGACAAGTTCTCGACCCAGACGATCTCGGTGCCGGAGGACCGGGAGTCGCGGTCGAACATCCACGCGAAGGAGACCCGCCTCAACGTGGACCTCCGCGGCCCGTTCGGGCCCCACGAGGGCCGGATCTTCGTCGAGACCGACTTCTTCAACAGCAGCGAGTCGCTCCACATGCGGCACGCCCTGGGGCAGGTCGGCGGGCTGCTCGTGGGGCAGACGTGGACCACGTACATGGACCTCTCGTCGCGCCCCCACACGCTCGACTTCGAGGGGCCGGACTCCGAGATCTTCGAGCGCTCACCCATGGTCCGGTGGACCCAGGACGTCGGCGAGCGCACCACGTTCAGCGTCGCCATCGAGGACATGGACCACGACATGACCGTCGACCCGTCGCTCACCGGCAGCTCCGAGACGCCGCTGCCCGACCTCACGGGCAACCTGCGCCACGAGGCGGACGGCTGGCACGTGCAGGGCTCCGGCGTGGTCCGCTACCTGCACTTCGAGGGCAGCCAGGGCGCGAGCGACGACAGCACCCTCGGGTGGGGCGTCGCGCTGTCCGGCAAGAAGCAGCTGGGGGACCCGGGCCGCCGGCTCATGGGGCAGGTCTCCCTCGGCGAGGGCAACGGCAGCTACAGCCAGGCCCTCCGGGGCACCGGATCGGACGCGGTGGTGACGGCCGGCGGATCCCTCCGGCCCGTGCGCGCGCGCACCCTCGTGACGGGTTACGAGCACGACTGGACCGACGAGTGGTCGTCGACCTTCGCGTACTCCATCGCCGACGTGCACAACACGAGCACGCAGGCCGCCACCGCGGTGAGGCAGCTCCAGTCCGCCTCCGCGAACCTCACGTGGCGCCCGTTCGACAACTTCCTGACGGGCGCCGAATACCTGTACGGCACACGAGAGGACAAGAACGGTCAGGACGGCGTGGCCCACCGCCTGCAGTTCTCGTTCAAGTTCCTGTTCTAGCGGGCTCCCCGGAGGCACCTCCCATGTCACGGCTCACGGTCCACGTCCTCGGACTCACGCTCTTCCTCTTCTCCGTCGGCTGCGCGGGACCGGGCGGCGACCACCCGTACTTCCACAAGCAGGAGCAGCCCGCCACGGCCGCGTGGGGCTACGTCGGCGCCACGGGCCCCTCGCACTGGGGCGACCTGAGCCCCGACTTCGTGCTGGCGAAGACGGGCCGGCAGCAGTCGCCCGTCGACATCACCGGCGCGCTGGCCGGCGACCTGCCCGCGATCACGTTCGCCTACACGCCCGCCAGGATCCGCCTCGTCTACAACGGCCACACCATCGAGGAGAAGCAGGACGAGACGAGCGCGATCGAGGTCGGCGGGACCCGGTACCTGCTCGAGCAGTTCCACTTCCACTCGCCCAGCGAGCACCTGCTCGACGACGCGCACACCGAGATGGAGATGCACCTGGTGCACAAGAGCGCCGGCGGCGACCTGGCCGTGGTCGCGGTCATGATCCAGCCCGGCGCCGAGAACCCGGCGTTCGACCCGGTGTGGGACAACCTCCCGACGGCGGAACGAGCCGAGCGTGAATCGGGCGCCACCGTGGACACGGCCGCCCTGCTGCCGCTCGACCACGGCTACTACCGCTACATGGGTTCGTTCACCACGCCGCCCTGCACCGAGGACGTCCTGTGGATGGTCCTGCGCACGCCGGTGACCCTGTCACGCCGGCAGATCGAGGCGTTCCGCGCGATCATCCACGGCAACAACCGGCCCGTGCAGCCTCTGAACGGGCGGGAGATCCGGGTCTCGAACTGAAGTCACGCTGCGCCGCGACCGCGTACCTCAGCCGCCCGCGCCCTGCGACGCGTTGCGCGGGCTGATCTTGAGCGTCGGATCCCAGGGCACGCCGTTGTAGGCGCCCTCCTTGAAGCTCAGCGTGTAGATGAGGTCGACCTCGGCCGGCACGGCGACGCCCGCGACGAAGGGGAGCACCCAGTTGTTGTTGCCGAAGTTGAAGCCGCGACCGAAGAACGGCGGCGAGTACGTCTGGGTCTTGCTCGCGTCGGTGTAGAAGGTGATGCCCGTGATGGTCAGCGCGTCCGTCCGGGCGCTGCCCCACGCGGACCACTCGACCGCGGTGTTGCTGGCCGGGATCGTGTCGGCCTCGCCGACCGAGTTGGTGACGCGGGGCGGGTCGCCCTCGAACCGGACACTGATCTGCTTGGCGCCTGGATAGGTGGCCATGTGTGCTGCCTCCGACCGGGCCCGTGTGCCCGGGCAGCCGCGAGGCCCGGCCCCCGTGCGGCTCCCCCGCGCACCGCATCTCCCGGCGGGCGCGAGCCGATCATGGACCGGATCCGCCGATCCGGCAAGCCTCGCGCGGCGGCCGCGCCCCCGCGTCCGTCGCGCAGCGGCCGCCGACGTGCGCCGCGCGTCAGCCGCCGGTCGCCGCCCGCGCGGCGTCGAGCAGCGGGTCTGCGTAGCCCTGCGCGTCGAGCTCGTCGAGCACCGGCGCGGCCTCCTCCGCGCGCCCCAGGTGCAGGAGCGCCTGCGCGAACGGCGAGAGGTCGCGGCCGTGGTTCGTGGCCCGCGCCTGCTCGGCGACGAGGCCGTGCGCCCGCTCGAAGGCGTCGCGGGCCGGGTCCCGCTCGCCGCGCGTCCGGAGCAGGCGACCGCGCATGAGGAGCGCCTTGCAGAGCGCGAGGCGCGTCCGGCCGTCGTCCCGGTCGTCGAGCAGCTCCTCCCCGAGGGCGCAGGCCGCGGCGCCCTCGGCGAGCGCCGCGTCCGGCTCGCCGCGCAGCTCGTGCAGGCGGCCGAGCTCGACCCGGTCCTCGAGGAGCTGGACGCGCCAGCGCCGGCGGGCGCGGTCGCGCGCGCTCAGAGCGTCGTGGATCTCCACGGCGCGCTGCAACGGCTCGAGCGCCTCGTCGAGCGCGCCGCGGTCGCGCGCGGAGATGCCCGTGCTGTGCAGCGCGACGGCGAGCGAGTCCTGGAAGGTCGCGTTGTCCGCGTCGCCCTCGGCGAGCGCCGCGCCGATGGCGCCGTGCGCGGCGAAGTGCTCCGCGGCGGCGTCGGCCTCGCCCACGCCCTCGAGCGCGCCGCCGAGGTGGCTGTGGCTCACCCCGAGGCGCTCCTTGAACGTCGCGTCGTCCGGCGCGCGGGCGACGAGCAGCGTCATGATGTCGAGGTCCGCGCGGTAGTGGCGCAGCGCCTCGGCGACGTCGCCGGCGGACTCCTCGGCGACGCCGAGCAGCAGGTGGCTCGACGCGAGCTCGACCTGCCAGTCCGTGCGCGACGGGTCGGACTGCGCGATGCGCCGCACCGTCTCGAGCCGTTCGCGCAGCACGACGCGCGCGCCCTCGACGTCGCCCCGGTCCTGCAGCACGCGGGCGATGTTGCTCTCCTCGGCGGCCAGCTCGAGCCGGTACTCGAGGTTGTCGGGCTCGCGACGGACGAGCTCGCGCGCGACGTCGCGCGACGCGATGAACTGCGCGAGCGCCGGCCCGAGCTCGCCGTCGAAGTAGTGCCCGCTCGCGAGCCAGTAGTGGCTGTAGCCGAGCTGGACGAGCGCCTCGAGGTCGTCGGGGACGCGGTCGACGAGCGCGCGGCCCAGCGCGACGGCGCGCTCGAAGGCCGGCATGGCCTCCGCGAGCCGGCCCTGCTCGACGCGCACCTCGCCGAGCTGGTAGAGCGCCTTGGCGCGCACGGAGAGCTCGCGCGTCGTGAGCTCCGCCTCCGGCACCGCGTCGAAGTACGCGAGCGCGCGGTCGGCGACGTCGTCGAGCAGCTCGAGGCGACCGACGGCCGTGAGCTTCGGTCGCAGGTCCCCGAGCATGAAGCCGATGAGGTCCTCGGCCTGGCCGCGGCGGGCGTCCGCGATGCGCCGCTGGTCCTCGGCGACGCCGCGGGCCTCCTCGGCGGCGCCGCGCTGGTCCTCCGCGACGCCGCGCGCGTGCTTCAGGTCGAGCGTGTACTTGACCGTCGCGCCGATCGCGACGAGCACGAGCGCCGCGGCGACGGCCCGGCGCATGAGCCGCCGCGGGCGGTCCTGGATCGCGCGTAGCCGCTCGAGCGCCTCGACCGCGGTGGCGCGCGCGGCGGGCGCCGGGTCGCGCAGCCGCTCGACGAGCCGGCGCAGGTCGCTCGGCAGGTCGTCGGGGGGGACGGCCTCGCCCTTGCGCGCGCGCTCGACGAGGCCGCGTACGCCGAGGCCCTTCGGGTACGGCGCGCGCCCGGTCCAGAGCACCTGGAGCAGCAGGCCGAACGAGTACATGTCGCTCGCGGTCGTGACGACCTTGCCGCGCGCCTGCTCGGGGCTCATGAACAGCGGCGTGCCGAGGATGTCGCCGGCCTCGGTGACGTCCGGCAGGTCGAGCGGCGTGTCCTCGGCCGCGTCCGTGTCGCCGCCGAGCGCGAAGGGCGTCGACGCGTCGGCCCCCGCGCCGGTCCGCGCATCGGTCGCGCGGCTGTCGTCGCCGACGGTCGGGTGCTCGTCGCCCGGCACGACGGGTTCGTCGACGTCCGCGTGCGCCGCGTCCGCCGGGGCGGCGGCGCGCGCGAGCCCGAAGTCGAGCACCTTCGCGACGCCCGCCGGCGTGATCATGACGTTGTCGGGCTTGAGGTCGCGGTGGACGATGCCCTGCGCGTGCGCGGCCGCGAGCGCCTCGGCGATCTGCACGGCGATCGCGAGCTTGTGCTTCGGCTCGAGCGCGCCGCCCGCGACGTGCTTCGTGAGCGTGCCGCCCTGCACGTACTCGAGCACGAGGTAGTCGCCGTCGTCGTGCTCGACGTAGCCGTGGATGCGGCAGATGTTCGGGTGCTCGAGCCGCGAGAGCACGCGGGCCTCGCGCCGGAAGCGCGCGCGGGCGCCGCCGTCGTCCGCGTGTCGCGCGCGGATCGCCTTGAGCGCGACGCGCCGCTCGAGCGTCTCGTCCCAGCCGACGTGGACGGTGCCCATGCCGCCGCGACCGAGCACGCCCTCGATCCGGATCGAGCCGATGCGGCGCGGTTCCTCGTCGACGTCCATGGCGGCCCCCGGGCGGCGCGGCGGCGGGACGGGCGGGATGGCTTGCCGCGCGCCCCGCGAGCCGGCGATCGCGACGACCGTACTGCGCGAGGAGGCGGGTGCCAAGCGGCACGCCGCGCGCGGTCGGAGCTGCGAGCGGATTCTCGACGGAAAGGAGTGTGCTGGTGATCCGAACGCGAGCGGGCCCGGTCACCTCTCGGCGACCGGGCCCGTCCGAGCGTCGCGCGACGAGCGCTCAGATTTCCGGCGTGGTGGCCTGCACCGCGTTGCTGGCCGAGTATCCGAAGGGCGCTTCCGCATCCTGCACCCAGAACTGCAGGAACAGGTGCAGTCCCGGCGGGGTGCCGGCGGGCATCGTCGCGGTGAACGCGATGGTCCCGAACGCGGTGGGGAAGGGCGTCAGCAGGCTGGGCTGGGGAACGAGCGTGCCGCCGAAGAACGGTGCGTTGATCGCCGCCGGTCCGCGGATCAGCCAGGCGAGGGTGTTCGTCGGCACGTCGGTCAGCTCGAGGCTGACCGGATCGCCGGCAAGGAGCGTCCCTTCGCCCACGAGGTGCGGCTCGCCCGCGCTGCCGGGCAGCGCGAAGCCGTGGTCGATCCAGCGCGAGTCCATGAGGTCGAGGATCCAGACCGTACCGGGGTCGTCGCCGAACGCCGGCCGGAAGCCGCCCACGGCCACCTCGAACGACGTCGTGCTCCCGGGCCCCGCGGGGACGTCGAAGGCGGACGCCACCTCGGTGCCGAACCGCTTGTCGTCCGACATGCTGCTCACGAAGGGCGTCGACTGGGCGTCCAGCTTGTAGGAGCCCTCGACGGTCATGCCGTCGAGGCGGGCGATGTAGAGCGCGCCGTGGTTGAAGGAGCTGCCGTCGCCGTCGTCGCCCCAGGCACCGATGGCCAGTTCGGGATCCCCGTCGCCGTCGAGGTCGGGGATCATGGCGAGGCCGTCGCCGAACTGATCGCCTTGGTCGAGGCTCCCGGGAAAGTCATCGGTGCCGGGGGCGATGCGCACGGCGCTCTCGGCGCTGCCGTCCGCGTTCATCTCGAGCAGCCAGACCGCCCCCCGGCTCGAGTCCTCGCCCGCGGCGCCCACCGCCAGGTCGGGGATGCCGTCACCCGTCAGGTCGCCGGCGTTCGCCACCGCCATGCCGAACTGGTGCTGCGTGTCGAGGGTCAACGTGAGCGGGTTGTACGCGTTGATGAGCTTGTAGCTGGAGATCGTGCCGGGGGTGACGCCCGGGATGCCCGCGTGGTGGATGCCCATGACCACGACGAGCCCCGCGGCGGACGCGAATGTGTCGTGGTTGATCGCGCCCGCCACGAGCTCCCGCTGCCCGTCCCCGTCGAGGTCCAGCGCCGTGACCGACGTCCCGAAGTAGTCGCCGAGGCCCAGCACCTGCGTGGGGAAGCCCCCGATGCCCGGCGCGATGAGCTGGTGGTTCTTGAGCGTCCCGTCCCGGTTCATGAACAGGATGACGACGGAGCCCGACTTGTAGTCCGCGCCGTAGCCGGGCGGCGTGTACGAGCGCATGCCGACGGCCAGGTCGCCGACGCCGTCGCCGTCGACGTCGCCCATGGGGGCGACGGCCTGACCGAACCGGTTGCCGGTCGAGGTCGTCTGCGGGACGGGGCTGCCGATGCGGGTGTGCGACTTGTACTCGCCGTCCTGGTCGAGGAACACGATGTAGACCGCGCCGTCGTCGCTCGGGCCATCGGTCTCCGCGCCCACGGCGATGTCGCCGTGGCCGTCGAGGTCCAGGTCGCCGATGAAGGCGATGCCCTGACCGAAGCGCGTCTGCAGGCTGCCCGGCCCGAGGGTGCCGATGTCCGCCTGGTCGATCTTGACCTCGTGGAGCAGCGTGGCGGGAGCGAGGTCGCTCGAGTGGGGAGTCTGGGCGGCGAGCGGCGTCGCCGTCAGGGCCGTGGCGAGGAGCGCGAGGTGCAGCGTCTTGCGGGCTGCGCCGAGGCGGGGGGCGGTGCGTGCGACGGACGTCGCGCTGTGACGGGTGTTCTGCATGGTTCCGGCTCTCCTTCGTAGGGCGGCCGTGCCGCCGTGAGTGGGTGTTGCCGGTCCGTTCGGGATGCGCCTCTCCGGTGGGTCATGTTTTTCGCGCGGGCGCCGCGGCCCGCGCCGGGAGATCCCTGCTGCGGAGTCCATCTGCGCCGCATGTTCATCCCGATCACACGTCACCCTCCATTGGCAGCAACGGCTCCAGTCCCGATACTGCCGCGATGGGGACCATCGAAGATCGCTTCCGGGGCGCCCTCGAGCGCACCACACGGGGAGACGCCCAGTCGGCGGCCGAGCTGCTGCGCGTCGTGTACGACGAGCTCCGCGGGCTGGCAGCCGCGCGGCTGGCGGTCACGCCGCCCGGACAGACGGTCCAGGCGACGGAACTCGTGCACGAGGCCTACATCCGGCTCGTCGGAAGCGCGGACCCGGGTTGGGCAGGGCGCGGCCACTTTTTCGGTGCGGCTGCTCGCGCCATCCGCAACGTGATGGTCGATCGCTACCGAGCGGCGAGGGCGGCGAAGCGGGGCGGCGACCGACGGCGCGAGGAGATGGACAGTCACATCGTCGGCGACGGGGGGACGGACCTCGACATCCTGGACGTGGACGAGGCGCTGGGCGCCTTCGCGGAGGTGGATCCACGGGCCGCGCGCGTCGTCGAGCTGCGCTTCTTCGCCGGACTGACCGGGGAGGAGACCGCGGAGGCGCTCGGGTGCTCGCCGGAGACCGTGAAGCGCGACTGGGCCTACGCGAAGCGGTGGTTGCGCGACCGGCTCGCGCGCGACGACGGAGCGGACTCGCCGTGACCCGGGAGAAGGGGCTCGAGGCGCGCGCACGGATCGCGCTGGAGGAGTTGCTCGCGCTCCCGGTCGACCGGCGTGACGGCCGTCTCGAGGAACTCGTCGCGGGCGATGCCGCGCTCGAGGACCGCGTCCGTCGCCTGCTCGCCGCGACCACGGACACGGGCGACTTCCTCGAGACCCCACGCATCGCCCGCCGCCCGGCGGACTGGATCGGCGAGCAGGTGGCGGGCTGCACCGTCCTGGAGGTGCTCGGCGAGGGCGGCATGGGCACGGTGTTCAAGGTGCAGCAGGCGTCTCCCGACCGCCTCGCGGCACTCAAGATCCTGCGCACGCCGTTCGCGTCCGCGCAGGAGCTGGCGCGCTTCGACCGCGAGGCCGGCGCCATGGGTCGCCTGCGTCACCCCGGCATCGCGCGGGTCTACGGCACGGGCGTGCTCGAGGGGGACGGCGGCGGTCGGCCATACTCCTTGATGGAGTTCATCGAGGGAGACCCCCTCGACGTGCACGCGGCCCGTCGGCGGCTCGCCGTGCCGGAGATCCTCGAGCTCGTCGCCCGACTGTGCGACGCCGTCGACCATGCGCACGAGAGCGGCATCGTGCACCGCGACCTCAAGCCGGCCAACGTGATCGTCGACCCGACGGGCCGGCCGGTCGTCCTCGACTTCGGCATCGCCCGGCTGCTCGACGAACCGGAGGACGAGGGTCGCGCTGCGCTGCGCACCGAAGACGGCTCGATGATCGGCACGCGCGTCTACATGGCGCCCGAGCAGGCGCGCGGTCGCCGCGACGCCATCGGCCCGCACACCGACGTCTACGCGCTCGGCGTGATCCTCTTCGAGCTGCTGACGTCGCGGCGCCCCCTGGACCTCGTGGGCCTGGGCGCCGCCGAGTTCGCCGACGAGCTCGAGAGTCGACCGCCCCGGAGATTGTCCGAAGACCGACGCGACCTGCGCGGCGACGTCGAGACGATCGTCACCAAGGCGCTCGCCAAGGAGCCCCACCGCCGCTACGAACGCGCGGGAGCCCTGGCCGCCGACCTGCGTCGACACCTGGCGAACGAGCCCATCCAGGCGCGCCGCCAGACGGCCACCTATCGGCTCGGCCGTTTCGTGCGGCGCCACCGGGTGATCTCGACGGCCTTCGCGGTGGTCACGCTGACGGCTGCGGCGGCGGTGTACTTCGCGGTGCGCGCATCTCGCGCGGAGGTGAGCGCCGCGTCGAGCGCCGAACGAGCCGAGCACGGCATGAGGACCATCTTCAAACTCGTCGTGCGCGCCGGCACGGCGCTGAGTGAATTGAACGAGAAGGAGTACGACCGGGTCACGGTGGAACTCCAGCGATCAGCGATCCCCAGTCAGTTGCACGACCAGGTCCTATCGATCTTGCGTCCGGTCGAAGCGACGAGCCGGATCGCCGATGACCTCATCGCCCAGCCGATTGCGGAGGCACTCGGAGAGGTGATGCCCGAGGCGTTCTCGGAGCAGGACATCGAGCTCCTGTACCTGCTCGGCTCGCTGTTCACTCTCCTCGGCAAGGAAGCCACGGCGTCGGGCCTCTTCGAGCAAGCCATCCTCCAGGCGGACGGGGTCCCCGGCTACTCCGAAGAGAGCCGGCTCCTGCTGGAGTACGAGTACGCCAAGTGCCTGGACGATCGGCGTGCGCTCGACCTGCTGAAGGAGATGCGTCCGCGCGTCGAACGAGTTCACGGGACCGACTCGTGGGCCTACATCGCTCACCAGTCCCAAGTGGTCCAGCTCCTCGAGAGCACGAACGCCTACGAGGAGGCCTTCCCTCTCTGCGAGGAGACGCTCGCGGAGAGTGAGCGTGTCCTGGGCGCGCGCCACGTGCTGTCCGCGAGCCTGCGCAACCTCCTCGGGGAGCTGCACTGGCGGCTCGGGCGGCACACGGAGGCCGTCGGGATCCTCGAGGACCTGCGCCTGCACCTCGTCCCGGGCGCCGACGACGACCAACTCGGACTGGTGCTCTCGAACCTCAGCCAGATCTACGCCGAGCTGGACGAGCAGGATGCTGCGTTGGCGGCCGCGCTCGAGGATCTCTACGCGACCCAACGCATCCGTGGCTCGGCGCACCCCGAGCTCCTGATCGCCAAGGTCAACCTGGGGCAGCAGCTGGCCGCGCCCCATCCCGAAGCTGCACGGAGGCTCTTCGAGGAGGTCTTCGCGGTCGAGTCCAACGGCTCCTCGCGTCTCGCCACGATCCAGGGCGAGGCCATGCTCGGCTGGGTGAACCTGGAGGCGGAGCGCGACGATGCGGACGCCGCGGAGGTCGAGCGGCTGGCCGGACGCGGCGCGGAGCTCCTGGCCCAGGCGTACGGCGACGGGAACCCCATCGCGGCCGAGGGAGCGGCTCGCGCCGTGGTCGCCATGACGAACGCCGGTCTCCTCGGCGCCGCCGCTGCCTTCGGGCTCTCCTGGCAGGCCCGGCTCGCCGGACTCGGCGCCCAGCTCCACAGCCTCGCGCTCGTGACGGGCCGCGCGCAGCTCGCCGACGGACTCCTCGACGAGGCGCGGGACAGCTTCGAACGTGCCCGGGACATGCGTGCCGAGCTGCGCATCCCCACGACCTCGCCGGAGAGCTTCCTCGGCGAGACGCTCGTCCGGCTCGGCGACCTGGAGGCCGGACTCCCGCTCGTCGAGGGCACGTTGGACGCGCTCCAGGCGCAGGGCAACCGACGGTATCCCGAGGCGCTGCAGTTCCTCATCGAGCACCACGAGTCCCGCGGCGACGCGGAGCGCGCCCGGGTGCTGCGGGCTCGACGCGACTCCTGATCGGCCTCTACGGCCGCGCGCCCGCCGTGCGCACGTGGTCGATCGCGTCGAGGTCCCAGTCGATGACCATGCCCCGCGCGAGGCCCTGCGCGGCCGTCTCGCCGTAGAGGCGCTCGGCGAGGTAGAGCGCGGCGTCGAAGGAGCGCGCGCCGCCCGCCGAGGTGATCGCCTTGCCGTCGTGGACGAAGCTCACCCCCTCGGCGACGTCCAGCGCCGGGAACATCTCGCGGAAGCGGTCGACGTCGCCCGGGAAGGTCGTGCAGCGCAGCCCGTCGAGGAGGCCCGCGGCGGCGAGCACGAACGCGCCGTCGCAGAGCGAGAGCACGACGGTCGCCGCCTCGCCGCGCTCGCGCACGAACGCCATGAGCCGCTCGTCCTCGAGGTCGGTGTCCATGCTGTGCTCGGCGCTGGGTACCACGAGCACGTCGATGGGGGGCGCGTCGTCGAAGCCGTGGTCGGGGAGCAGACGCAGCCCCTCGAAGGTCGTCACGGCCCCGCGCGTCGGGGCCACGGTGAGCACGCGCATCGCCGGCTCCGCGTGGAACACCGTGTGGTGGAAGATGTCCCAGGGCGCGGTGAGCTCGGTGTCGTAGACGCCGTCGACGACGACGAAGCCGACGGTGAGCGGGCGCGTCGCCGGGGCGGGCGCCTCGTCCGGGACGAGCACGGGGATGGGGGCGTGCGCGCACGGCGCCGCGACGCGGCGCGGCGTCCGGCACGCGAGCGGCGCGAGCGCGAGCGCGGCGAGGGCGAGCAGGAGGGCGGGAGACGGGCGCGCGCGTCGGAGCTCGGGGAGGGCCATGCCGCGAGGGTGCCCGCGCGGGCCGCGCGAGGCAAGCGACCGGCTCCGCCCCGCGCCTACCCCGGCGCGCGCGTCTCGCGGCGCAGGCCCCTCAGCTGCTCACGCGGCGCGACGAGCGAGCGCGCCGCCTCGTCCGCGGCGCCCATGCGCGCGAAGTTGGCGCGCGCCTTCCGCAGCGGGATGTGGTTGGCCGACGAGATCCCGTCGAGGTCGTCGAGGTCGATGCCGTCGTCCTCCCAGAAGCAGACGGGACAGACGGCGTGCCGCCCGCGCGCGGCGAGCGTGTAGTAGTCGCAGCACGGGCACTGGAACGGGGCTTCGCGGAGCATCGCGGCAGGATACACCGCGGCGACCCGCGTCCCACCGCGCGGCGCCCGGCCTACGGATCCGGCAGGTCGACCGTCCAGTCGCGACCGTTGAAGTAGTCCGACGCCGGGCGGCCCGTCTTGACCTCGGTCGGCGTGTCGTACCAGTCGCCGTCGGTCGTGCCGGGCGACGCGGCCCAGTCGAGGAAGCCGGGGAACGCCTCCGCGATGGACGTCGACTCGAGCGGGAAGCGCCAGCCGAAGGGCACGTCGATGAGCCACGGGTAGCCGGCCTCGTCGATGTACGCGGTCTCGCCCTGCTCGACGGGGTAGCCCGGCGGGTGGTCGGGGAAGGAGTCGAAGCCCGCCATGTGGATGTCGACCCAGTTCGAGCCGTCGTTCACGAGCCAGTAGATGTCATAGGGCGGCGCGCCGAGCACCGCGGGGTCGACGGCCGTGTCGAAGGTCATGACGAAGCGGCTCGACGCGCCGAGGCGGTCGATGACCGTGCCGTCCTGCGTGTTCACGACGAACTTGCCGGGCACGTTCGGCATGGCGAGGCTGCTGTGCGGGAGGATCGACTCGAGGCGCCGCCCCTCGGCCGCCACGAGGTCCTCGACGGACGTCATGGCCTCGACGATGTGGCTGTCGCCGTCGTCGCTGAGCCAGCGCTCGACCTCGATCGTGCCCGTGGCGTCGCCCGGGATGCCGGGGAAGTGGATGCCCAGGCGGTGGTCGAGGCTCGCGCCGCGCGCGAGGAGGTGGAACGTGCCGCGCACGTCCTTCACGTTGCCGGCGGAGTCCGACACGGTCGTGAAGCGGTACGCGAGCACCGTGTCGTTGTAGTCGCCGTCGCCGAGGTTCGGGTAGAGGTCCTCGAGGCCCAGCGCGTTCCAGCCGTACGCCGGGTAGGTGTTCACGATGGCGCGCTCGGCGTCCGTCGGGTAGTGGTCCTCGACGCCCGACACGCCGTCGCCGTCCGGGTCGCCCGGGTCGACGTTCGGCAGGTCGCCCGTGTCGAGCGCGTCCGCCGGCGTCGCGTTCACGATGAACACGGCGTCGTTGAAGTCGTCGTCCGCGCGCTGCCGGTCGAGGTCCTCGAGGCCGACGAGCACGAAGGGGTCGCCGCCGAGGAAGCCGGGGACCGGGTCCTGCCGGATCATGGCCACGTGGCGCGCGATCTCGGGCTGCCCGACGGCGTTCTCCGGGTTGAAGGCGTCGATCGTCGTGAACGTGCCGCGCGTCGCGGAGCTCGCGCCGTTCACGGCCGGGTCGGTCGACGGCAGGCTCGCCGTGAGCGCGTCCCAGTTCACGACCTGCGGCTCGTCGCTGAAGCCGTTGGCGACCAGGAAGAAGCCGATGCGCTCGCCCGCTGTGAACACGCGCGGCGTGCCGCCGGCGTCGCGCAGCACCGAGTTGTCGCCCACCTGGAGGAACCCGCCGCTGCCGCTCATCGACAGGTTGGGGAACACGAGCTGGCGGTCGACGATCGCGAACGGGTCCTGCGTGTACGTGAAGTACCCGATCGAGTTCTTGTACCCGGCGCCCTCCCAGACGAAGTGCACGGAGACCGTGCACGTCTCGGTCACGAGCAGGTTGGGCGTGTACACCTGCGAGATGTACGCGGCGCCCGAGTTCGAGCGCTCGGGGAGCAGCTGGCCGACCGTGTCCATGACGTCGGTCGGGATGGTCGTGTTGCCGTCGACGAACTCCGTCTCGCCGATCTGGGCGCCGGCCGGCGACGCGACGAGCGCGGTGAGCAGGGCGACGGCGGGGAGCGTGCGTGCGGTGCGCATGGATCAGACGTCCGACTGCAGGGTGACGGCGAGCGAGGAGAGCTGCGCGGTGGGCACGGTGACGCGCGCGGACGGCGCGAAGACGCCCCACTCGTCGCGGAGCGGCTCCTCGGTGTAGTCGCCGGTGTACCCGGCCTTGTGGACGACCACGTCGAACTCGACGAGGTGCGCGGGCAGCCGCATGTCGAAGGTGAACACGCCCTGCGCGTCGGTGAAGCCCTGGCCGTAGACGGCGGGCGACGTGAGGTCCTCGAGCACGTACGGCTTGAGCGCGCCCTTCTTGGTGCGCGGCAGCCGGAGGGCGTCGGTGACCGACACGCGGACGAAGGGCACCGGGTCGCCGACGTCGTCCGTCACCGTGATCGCCGCGACGAGCGGGTCGAGCGTCTGGAAGGTGAACGCGCCCTCGAGCTTGTCGAGCGCGCCCTGGAGCGTGGCGATCTCCGCACCGAGCACGACGAGCTTCTGCTCGAGCCCGTCGACCTTGCCCTGGAGCTTGCCCACCTTCTTCTGCAGGCGGTTCACGGACTTCGTGTTCTTCTTGACCGCCTTGGTGGCCGCGCCGACGGCCTTCTTCGCGGACTTGATCGCCGCCTTCGCGGCGGCCTTCTCCTCGGGCGTGTCCTTCGGGAGCGCGAGCGCCGCGGCGAGGTCGTCCTGCGCGTCGGCGAGCGTCTGCGCGAGCACGGGCTGCGCGTCGAGCGCGTCCGTCAGGTCGTCCTCGCGCGCGTCGAGCACCGCCTGGCGCGCGGCGAGCTTCGCCTGGAGCTTGGCTTCCTTGGCCTGCTTCTTGGCGAGCGACTTCTGCGTGCTCGCGACCTTCTTCGCGTTGAGGTCGTCGAGGCCGCCGTCGTCGCCGTGCACGGGGGACGGCGCGGGCGCGGGGTGGGGCGCGGCCGCGGACGGAGCCGCGCCGACCAGCAGGAGCAGCAGGGCGAGGACGGTCGCGGACGGCCGACCGCCTGCGGGAGCAGGGCGGAGGAGCATGGGGGAGGCCCGGAGGGAGGGGTCCCTCTCCATCGGGCGGGAGGCCGGGCGGCTTGACGCTTCGTGACGCGACGCCTGACGACCGCGGAGTCCGGTGCGACGCGCGTCACCCCACGGATCCGGGAACGGCACTAGGCTGGAGGGCGTCCACGACCGCCGCCCCCGCCCAGGAGCGCACCATGCTCTGCACCTTCCTCGACATCCGCCCCGGCCACGGCTTCCTCGCGCCGCTCATGCGTCGGCACGGCCGTGCCACCCACGTCCTGCGCGCGCTCGTTCGAGGCGGTCTCCGCGGCCTCCTCCGCGACGAGTTCCGCGACCTGCGCGAGGAAGTGCCCGACGCCGACCCGGCGGCGGAGCACCTCGACTCGGTCGCGGAGGCGCTCCGACGGCGCGGGACGAGCGACCTCGTCCTGGACGCCGGCGTCTGGGAGCCCGGCCCCGACGGCTTCCTCGCGCTCGAGGCGCACTCGCAGCGCAGGAACGGGAGCGTCCGGGTCGGCGACGTCGTCCAGGCCGGGTTCACGCTCACGCGGGACGGGGACGGTCCCGTCCAGGTGCTCGCGCGGAGCTACCGCGTCGTCTGCCACAACGGCGCCGCGATGCGCCTGCCCGGGATGCGCCGTGTCGACGAGGCGCACGAGTCCGCGGGCGACGCCGTCGTCCGCTGCCTGTCGGCGCGCGCGTGCGACGAGGCGGAGGCCGTGTTCCGGGCGACCGCCCGGGAGAGCGCGACGCCGTTCCTCGAGACGCTCGATGCGCGGCTGCGCGCGGTGATGCGCGGCGACGCGGAGCACCGCGCCGCGCGGGAGGAGATCGACCGGCGGTTCGCCCGCGAGCGCGACCCGTCGCTGTGGGGGTTGATCAACGGCGTCACCGAGCTCGCGCGCGACACGCCGGACCACCGGACGCGCGTGCGGCTGGAGCAGCTCGCCGGCGACCTCGCGCTGCTGTGCGTGTCGGGTCGCGGCCGTCGAGGGCGCGCCGGCGTCGTCGGGCGCGCCGCGCGGGGAGCACCCGCGTCCGCCGTCGCGGCGGAGACCTGACCGGCGCGGTCCCTCAGCCCGTGTTGCGCAGGCCGCGCGCGATGCCGCGCACGGTCTGCACGAGGCAGCGCTCCAGCTCGCGGTCCTCGCGGCCGCCCGCGCGCCAGCGGCGGAGCAGGTCCACCTGGAGCACGCTCATCGGGTCGACGTACGGGTTGCGCAGGCGGATGGAGCGCTGGAGCACGGGGTCGCCCGCGAGGAGCTCGTCCGCCTCGCGCAGCTCGAGCACGCGGGCTGCGGCGCGCTCGTGCTCGTCGCGCACGACGGGGAAGAGGCGCGCGCCGACGTCGCCGGCCAGCTCGGCGTAGCGCGCGGCGATCCCGAGGTCGCTCTTCGCGAGCGCCATCTCGACGTCCGCGACGAGCACGCCGAGGAACGGCCACCCGCGCACCGCGCGCCGCACGACCTCGAGGCCGTGCTCGGCGACGGCGGCCTCGAGCCCCGCGCCCACGCCGAACCAGCCGGGCACCGCGGCGCGGCACTGCGTCCACGCGAAGACCCACGGGATCGCGCGCAGGTCGCCGACGCCGCGCATCGCGCGACGCCGTGACGGGCGGGAGCCGATGTCCAGGCGCTCGACGACGTCGATGGGCGTCATGCCCTGGAAGAAGGCGGGGAAGTCCGCGTCGTCGTGCACGAGCGCGCGGTAGGCGGCGCGGCCGGCCGACGCGAGCGTGTCCGCGACGGCGCGCTGCTCGTCGGTGGGGGCGCGCGCCGGGTCGCCGCCGGCCGTGCGCTCGAGGACCGCGCCGAGCATGACCTCGAGCGTGCGGGCGGCGATGCCGCGCAGGCCGAACTTGCTGCCGATGACCTCGCCCTGCTCCGTCGCGCGCGCGTGGCCGCCGAGCGCGCCCGGCGGCAGCGCGAGCACGGCGTCGCGCGGCTTCGAGCCGCCGCGGCCCACCGAGCCGCCGCGCCCGTGGAAGAACGTGAGCGCGAGCCCCGCGCCCGACCCGACCCCGAGCAGCCGCTCCTGCGCGCGCTGCAGCGCGACGCGCGACGCGGCGATGCCGCCGTCCTTGCTGCTGTCCGAGTAGCCGAGCATGACGGTCTGCCGGCGGCCGCGCGCGTCGAGGTGCGCGGCGTAGGTCGCGTCGTCGACGAGCGCGCGGAGCGTGCCGGGCCCCGCCTCGAGGTCGTCGACGGTCTCGAAGAGCGGCGCGACGTCGAGCGGGACGTGCCCGTCGGCGTCCGTGCAGCCGGCGACGCGCGCGAGCCAGAGCACCGCGAGCGCGTCGTCGGGACCCTGCGCCATGGAGATGATGTACGGGCCGACCGCCCGCGACCCGTAGCGCGCGCGGACGTCGGCGATCGCGCGGAAGACGTCGAGCGTGCGGCGCACCTCGTCGTCGCCGCCCTCGATGGCGTCGCCCGTGTCCGTGGCGGGCGCGGCGGCGCCGGGCGCGAGCGCCGCCGACAGCCGCGCCGCGCGCTCGGCGGCGGGCCGCTCCGCGAAGCCCGGGTCGCCGAGCAGCGCGCCGACGACGCGCCGGTGCACGGCGGCGTCCTGACGCACGTCGAGCGTCGCGAGGTGGAAGCCGAACACGTCGACGCGACGCAGCGCGCGCCGCACGAGCGCGAGGCCCGCGCGCGCGCCGCCGTGGCGCTCGAGGCTCGCCGCGAGCAGCTCGAGGTCCGCGCGGAACTCCTCGGGCGCGCCGTAGCCGCCGGCCTCGCCGCGCGCCATCCGCGCGAGGCGCTCCTCCATGAGCCACAGGAGGCGGCGGTAGGGCATGTCCGTGTTCTGCACCGGCACCGCGGCCGCCGCCTCGGGGAAGCGCGCCGCGTAGTCCGCCGCCCGCTCGACGACGGCCTCGTCCACCGCGACCCGCGTCGTCGACTGCGACAGGTGCTCGTGCAGCCCGCGCAGCTCCTCGCGGTAGCGGCGCAGCGCGAGCTCGACGTGCCGCGCGAGCGTCGAGCGGATCGTGTCGGCGCCCACGCCCGGGTGGCCGTCCATGTCGCCGCCCACCCAGGAGCCGAAGCGCAGCAGCGGGCGCGTCACCGGCACGGGCCGCCCGTACGCGAGCTCGAGCGCGCGTTCGAGCTCGTCGTGCACCGCCGGCACGACGCGGTAGAGCACGTCGGAGAGGAAGAAGAGCACGTGCTCGACCTCGTCGGCGACGGTCGGCCGGTCGGGGAGCTGCTCGTCCGTCTGCCAGGCCGACGCGAGCTCGAGCGTGATGCGTTCGTCGAGCGTCTCGCGCGCGAGCGGGTCCATCGACTCCTCGTGGAAGGCGTCGACGAGCGCCTGCGCGAGCCGCTGGTCCTTCTTGAGCAGCGTGCGGCGCACGGCCTCGGTGGGGTGCGCGGTGAAGACGGGCTCGACGAGCAGCGTCTCGAGCGCGCGCGCCGCGTCCTCCGCGCTCGTGCCGCGCTCCGCGAGCGCGCGCGCCGCGGCGCGCAGGCTGCCGACCTGGTCCCGGCCCTCGCGCAGGGAGTCGCTGCGTCGCCGCATGCGGTGCACCTGCTCGGCCGTGTTCACCGCGCCGAAGTACGCGCTGAACGCGCGCGCGACCTCGAAGGCCGTGGCCGGGTCGAGGTCCGCGAGCAGCGCGTCGAGGCGTCCGGCCGCGGACGCGTCGCCCCGCCGCCGACGCCGCGCGGTGAGCCGCGCCTCCTCGACGCGACCGTAGACGCCGGGGGGCGCGAGCTCGCGGAGAAGCCGGCCGAGCCGGGCGCCCAGCCGCCCGACGTCGCGGCGCAGCGGGCGGTCCTTCGGGGCGAAGCGGACGGGTTCGTTCATGGGCGAGATCGTCCACGCGGATCGGGCGCGGGCAAGGGGGCGCGGGGACGTGAGCCCCCGCGGACGCCGCGTCCGCTAGGGCCCGCCGGCCGTCCACTGCCGCCAGCCCGCGCGCACGTAGACGGCCGTCGAGAGCAGGACGATCCCCGCGATGACGGCCATCGCGGGGAGCACGACCCCGCGTGGCAGGTCGACGGTCAGCCAGACGAGCAGGAGGAAGAGCAGGAGGCTCGCGACCTTGCCGTGCGGCTCGTGGACGACGTCGACGCGGCCGCGCCGCCGACGCACGGCGAGGCTCCCCAGCGCGAGGAGGAGATCGCGCCCGAAGACGAGGCCCACGAACCAGGGCGGCACGCGTGCGAAGGCGTCGCCGTCGGCGAGCGCGAAGAAGAGGAGGATGCACACCTGCGCGAGCTTGTCCGCCAGCGCGTCGAGGACGGCGCCGACCGGCGTCGCCAGGCCGTAGCGTCGCGCGAGCCAGCCGTCGACGACGTCCGACGCGCCGATGCCGAGCAGCGCCGCGACCGCCCAGAACCGGTGCGGCAGGTCCGAGCCGCCGCCCGCCACCGACTCCGCGCACCACGTCGCGTGCACGACGAAGGCCGGGATGAGCGCGACGCGCAGGACCGTGAGTGCGTTCGGCAGCCAGCGCGGGACGGGGGGGCGAGGCATCTCGACCGTCATCCTATCCTGACCTCTTCACGGACATCGTCGCGAGAGCGCGAATGGTCGGTCACAATGCGGCTCCGCGGGGAGCCGCCCGCGAGCCCCCCGCGCCCCGAGGACGACGCGCCATGGAAGCCTTCGAGAAGATCGTGCAGTCCATGCCCTGGTACGGGTGGTTGGGCGTGGTCTCCATCCTCGGCGGCACCGTCGCGGGGGTCGTCACGGCGAGCCACCGCCACCGCGAGCGCATGGAGATGATCCGCAAGGGCATGGACCCGGACCGCCGCGGACGCTGAGGCGCGACGCGACGTCCGACGCCCGCCGCGGCGCACGCCGCCGCCGGATTTCGCGCCCCGCGCCGACGCGCGGCTCCCGCGCCTACCCGCGCGCCGCCGCCCGCATCTCCGCGACGTCGACGAACTTGCGCCGCGGCCGGCCCTCGGCCTCGCCGGCCGCGACCTCCGCGGCGTCGATCGCCCGCCACTCGTCGAAGGTCACGGCGTCGCAGCCCGCCTCGCGCAGCGCGTCCTCGATGCGGTGGCCCGGCCGGTCGTCGATGCCCGCGCGACGCAGGTGCCGCAGGTCCCGGAGCATCCACGCCACGGTCTCCTCGGCGTCCTTCTTGTTCGTGCCGATGACGCCCGACGGGCCGCGCTTGGCCCAGCCCACGACGTACATGCCGGGCACGGGCTCGCCCGTCTCCGGGTTGAGCACGCGGCCGTGGTCGTTGGGGATGCGGCCGCGGCGCTCGTCGAAGGGCACGCCGGGCAGCGGGACGCCGCGGTAGCCGACGCTGCGCAGCACCATGCCGACGTCGAGCTCCTCGAACTCGCCCGTGCCCTCCGCGTTGAGGTACCCGTCCGCCGAGCTCACGAGCCGGTTCTTCTCGACGCGCAGGCCGGCCACGCGGCCGTCGCGCCCGTGGATCTCCGCCGGGCTCCGCAGGAACCCGAACCGCACCTGCCGCGGCTTGCCCGTCGCGCCGCGCTCCGCGTACGACTGCAGGATCTCGTAGTTCGTCTGCGACACGCGGTCGTGCTCGATGGACGCGCGGCTGTGCGCGTCGAGCTCGAGGTCCGCCGGGTCGACGATCGCGTCGGCGTGCTCGAGCGTGCCGAACTCCCGGATCTCCGGCGTCGTGAACTTCGCCTGCGCGGGGCCGCGCCGCCCGAGCACGTGGATGCGCTCGACCCGGCTGCGCGCGAGCGCCTCGAGCGCGTGGTCCGCGATGTCCGTGCCGCGCAGCTCGTCGACGGACTTCGCGAGGATGCGCGCGACGTCCATCGCGACGTTGCCGACGCCGATCACCGCGACGCCCTCGACGTCGAGGTCCGGCGCGAGGTCGCGGCGGTCAGGGTGGCCGTTGTACCAGGCGACGAATTCCGTCGCGCTGAGGCTGCCGCGGAGGTCCTCGCCCGGGACGCCGAGCGCGCGGTCGCTCTGCGCGCCGACCGCGAACACGACCATGTCGTAGTGGGGGCGCAGCGTCGCGAGGTCGATCTGCGCGCCGAAGTCGACGCCGCCGAAGAAGCGGACGCGCTCGTCCTCGGCCGTCCGCGCGTAGGCACGCGTCACGGCCTTGATGTTCTGGTGGTCCGGCGCGACGCCGTAGCGGACGAGGCCGTAGGGCGCGGGCAGCCGGTCGAAGAGGTCGACCCGCACGGCGACGTCCTCCTGCTTGACGAGCGCGGCGGCGGCGTAGAACGCCGAGGGCCCGGCCCCGACGACGGCGATGCGAACGGCGCGATCCGACATGGTGTCCTCCGGACGGTCTGGTCACCGGCCGACCGCGCGTGTGGGGTCGCCGCGGACGGCCGGGGAGCCAGTCTGCACGTCGCCGGGCGCCCGGGCCGTCCGCACTTGTGCGGAGGTCGGCGGTGCGGAGGGCCGCCGACGGGCGCGGGAGCCCGCGGGCGGGGCGCGCCGCGGGCTCGCGGCCGGGCCGCCGCGGGTCGCCGTGTACCATGCCACCATGACGACGCCCGCGACGCTCGACGACGACCTGTTCGACCTCTACGACGAGTACTGCCACGGCTCCATGTCGCGGCGCGACTTCCTCGACCGCGCGAAGGCGATCGGCGCGGCGCTCGGGCTCGCCGGGCTCGCCGCCTGCCGGGCGGCCGACATGCTGCCGGACTACTCGCGGACGCAGCAGGTCTCCTTCACCGACGAGCGCATCAAGGCGACCTGGGTCGACTACGACTCGCCGGGCGGCAACTCGGGGACGATGCGCGGCTACCTCGTGCAGCCCACGACGGAGGGGCCGTTCGGCGCGGTGCTCGTCGTGCACGAGAACCGCGGCCTCAACCCGTACGTCCGGGACGTCGCGCGGCGCGCCGCGGTCGCCGGCTTCCTCGCGCTCGCGCCGGACGCGCTGTCGCCCGTGGGCGGCTACCCAGGCAACGACGAGGACGGCAAGGCGCTGCAACGGACGCTCGACCGCGACAGGATCCACGTCGACATGCTCAACGGCGCGGAGTGGCTGCGCGCGCACCCGTCGTGCAACGGACGGCTCGGCGTCACGGGCTTCTGCTTCGGCGGCGGCGTGAGCAACCACCTCGCCGTGGAGATGGGCGAGTCGCTGCACGCGGCGGCGCCCTTCTACGGGAGTCCGCCGGACCTCGACCGGGTGGGGGAGATGCGCGCCGAGGTGCTCGTGCACTACGCCGAGGACGACGCGCGCATCACGGGGAGCAAGGACGCCTACGACGCGGCGCTCGCCGCGGCGGGCGTCGAGCACGCGTCCCACGTCTACCCCGGCACGCGCCACGGCTTCCACAACGACTCGACGCCGCGCTTCGACCCGGACGCCGCTGCGCTCGCGTGGGAGCGGACGGTCGCGCTGTTCCGGCGGCGGCTCGGGTAGGGCGCGCGTCCCCGGCCCCGCTCGTCAGCGGCTCCCGTCGTCGTCCGCCGCCGGCTCCGGCGAGCGCAGGTCGAGGTCGACCTCGAGCGCCTGCGGGTTCCCGTCCGCGTCCCGCGGCGGCGGCGCGTCGAGCTCCCGCACCACGGGATCGGGGAGTCCGCGCGGGAAGGACGTCGCCGTCTCGGGTCGGGGCAGGAGCCGGAGCGTCCCGGGGCCGGGCGGCACGCTCACGCGCAGGCGGCCCTCCTCGTCGAGCGCGTGGAAGCCGTCGACCGCCTGCCGACCCTCGGCGTCCTCCCACTGCACCGTGTAGTACAGCTCGGAGCCCCAGTCCGCGTCGGTCGTCGGGGCCGGCCCGCCGTCCAGCGTCACCCGCGCGACGATCCGCCCGCGCGGCGGCCCCGCGGACACCGGGAGCTCGAGCGTCCGCCGCTCGCCGTCCGCGAGCACGAGCTCCACGGGCGGGTCGAGGACCGCCTCGCCGCGCTGCACGCGGTGGTCGTCCTCGACGCCGAAGCCCTGCGCGAGCGAGAGCTCGGGGTAGCGGTTGCGCTCGAGCAGGACCTCGACGCGGTAGCGCCCCGGCGGCACGGCGAGCCGGAACGACCCGCCGCGGACGTCGGCCGTCTCCTGCGACCGGCCCTCGACGTCGTCGAGCGGCACGAGCAGCACCCGGCTCGCGTGCGTCCAGGGGTCGCCCTCCACGACGACGCGACCCTCGACGCGCGCGTGCGGGTCGCGGAGATCGTGCGGCCTCGGGTCGACGCCCGGCCAGGCGTCCGGCTCCGGCTCGAGGACGGCCTCCTGCCCGACGACCAGGTCCAGCTCGCCGTCGAGCCGGAGGATGCCGTCGCCGCGCAGGGAGTACTCCCAGCGCCCGGGCGCGAGGCCGAGCACGTGGAGCCCGAGGTCCGCGGGGTAGCCCTTGACGGACGCGCGCTTCAGGAAGAGCCGCGCGTTCGCGGCGCGCGCCTCGTCGAGCAGGCGCGTGTCGACGCGCACGGCCGCGGACCAGTCGAGGGCGCGCGCGCCGTCGACGATCAGCTCGACCTCGTCGCCCGGCCCGACGCCCGTGACGCGCGGACCGTCGGGGCCCCACTCCGCGAAGGACATCGTGACGGGCGGCGCGAGCGTGCTCTGGAGGGGACGGCCTCCGGCGACGAGGTACGTCCAGTTGGACACCTCCTGCACCGTGCCGTCGGCACCGGTGAGCACGAGCGTGCGCGGCGCGCGGACGGGCGGGCCGGTCTCGGTGACGCGCAGCCGCGCGCCCCAGGAGGACTCGCCGGGGACGAAGCGCTCGAGCGGCGGCAGCGGGAACTCGAAGCGCGAGCGCCCCGGCACGGGGACGAAGCCGTCGAGGAGCACCGGGCCGCGGAAGCCGTTCGTGAGCACGACCGGCTCGTCCGAGAGGTGCTCGAAGTGCTGCGTGTGGCCCTCGGTGCGCTCGGTGACCCGGAAGCGCTCCGGCGCGACGCCGAAGCCCCAGCCGCGTTCCGGATGGTTCACGTGGGCGAGCCAGGCGTGGCCGCCTCGCAGCCCGCGCGCCTCCCAGCCCTCGCGGTCGCCGGTCCAGACGACGTCGATCGCGCGGTCCGTGGCGAGCGTGAGCTCGACCCGGCCTTCCGGATCGGCCGGCGGGAGTCGTCGCGTGGACGCGTGGTCCGGGTGGTCGATGCGCACGAGCGGATCGAGGTGGTCCTCCGCGAGGAGCACGGCGAGCCGGCCGTCGGCGTCCGTCGTGCCCCACGCCCAGAGCGGTGCGACGTCCCGCGCGAAGCGCTCCGAGACGAGGATGAAGTGCTCGTGGACCGCGGCGCCGGACAGCGGCGTCCCGTCGTCGAGGCGCAGCACGAGCTCCACCGGGACGGCGCGCGGCAGGACGACGTCGGGCGGCGCGCCGAAGGGCACGGGGTAGCCGTGCCAGCGCGGTCGGCCCGCGGCCTCCACCGAGAGCCGCCAATCGCGGGTCCAGTGGGAGGCGTACCAGTCCGACTCGTCGCGGCCCACCTCGAAGCGGCCGTCGGCGTCGGTGACCGTCTCGTCCATCACGTAGGCGCCGCGCTCGCCGTGGTTGCCGGAGTAGACGCGGAAGAGGACGACGCGTGCGTCGGGGACGGGGGCGCCGTCCGCGTCGAGCACGCGCGACGACACGTAGTTCGCGTCGGGCGCGAGGAGGACCTGGCGGTCGTAGGCGCGCACGGGCTCGAGCGCGTCCACGGCGAGGCGTCGACCGACGGGAGGGGCGAGCGGGCGGACGACGTCGCCGGATGCGGGCGGCGACGCGGCCTCGTCGTCGTCGCGACCCGACGGCACGGACATCGACGTGCGCGGCGCGTCGGCGGGACCGTCCACGACCGGGTCGCCGTCGGCGTCCGCGTCCGGCATCCACACCGCGAGGGTCACCACGAGCAGCACGACGACGAGCGTCGCCGCGAGCACGCGAGGGTCGGTGGCCGCTGTCCGTCGCCGAGGCACGTCGTCTTCTCCCGTGGTCCGGGCCCCCGCGGGGGCGCTCGACCGAGCGCTCACTCTAACCGCGGGGATCGGGACCGCACGGATCGGGCCGCGACCGATACCATGGCCCCGACGTCGCCGGGGGGCGGCGCCCGGGCGACGGCGACGCGTCGCGTCCGTCCACCGATCCGCGGATGGAGGAGGCGGCATGCTGCTGCACCGGACGCTCGGCCTCGTGGTGCTCGTCGTGTTCCCTGCCGCGCTCCCCGCGCAGCTCGCGCCGACCGCGGCCGTCGGCCGCGCGCAACGCGAGCACGCCTGCGTCCTGCCGCCGGGCGCCGCGCGCTGGTCCGACCCCGCGACCTGGGCCGCGCTCGGCGAGCCGGTCCCCGCGCTCGGCGCGACCGTCACGATCCCCGTCGGCGCGACCGTCGTGCTCGACGTCTCGCCGCCGCCGCTGCGCGACCTCATCGTCGAGGGCGCGCTCGTCGTCGGCTGCGCCCCGTCGCTCGAGCTCACCGCCGACCACGTCGCCGTGCGCGGGACGTTCCGCGCCGGCACGGAGCAGCTCCCGTACCCGCACGCGCTCGAGCTCCGGCTCGGCGAGCGCTTCTACCCGCCGACGGATCCGCTCTCGCGAACCTTCGAGGTGGAGGAGGGCGGCGTGCTCGACCTCCACGGCGCGCCGCGCACGCACAGCTGGCTGCAGCTCGCGGCGACCGCGCCCGCCGGCGCGACGACGCTCCAGCTCGAGAGCCCCGTCGACTGGCGCCCCGGCGAGACGCTCGTCGTCGCGTCCACGGACTACGACTTCGCCCAGGCGGAGGAGCGCGTCATCACCTCCGTCGACGCGAGCGGGACGCTCGTCGGGCTGGACCAGCCGCTCGCCTACACGCACTGGGGCGAGGTCGAGCTGCTCGGCGTGGACGAGCGCGCCGAGGTCGCGCTGCTCGACCGCGACATCGCGTTCACGGCGCCCGGCGTCGCGGAGGACCGCGGAGGGCACGTGCGCTTCCTCTCCGCCGTCGGCGCGACGCGGGTGCGCGTCTCGTGGGTGGAGTTCGACGGGCTCGGCGACGCCGGGCTCCTCGGGCGCTACCCGGTGCACTTCCACCTCCTGGGGTCCGTGCCCGGCTCGTACATCCGATCGTCGAGCATCCACCACTCGTGGAACCGCGGCATCGTGCTGCACGGCACGCAGGACGTCGTGCTCCAGGACAACGTCTGCCACGACGTCCTCGGCCACACCTACTACATGGAGGACGGCACCGAGACGCGGAACCGGCTCGTGGGCAACCTCGGCCTCTCGACGCGCCGGCCGCCCTTCGCCGCGCAGCTCGACCCCAGCGACGCGACGCCGTCGACCTTCTGGATCAAGAACACGGAGAACGTGCTCGTGGGGAACGTGGCCGCCGGCTCGCGCGACCACGGCTTCTGGTACGACATCTCGACGGCCGCCGCGTTGAAGGAGCCCGTGGTCTTCGTCGACAACACGGCGCACTCGAACGGCAAGAACGGCTTCTTCAAGTACGACTACCTCGCGCAGCCGGCGCCCGCCGCGCCGAGCGAGTTCCTTCGCTTCACGGCCTACAAGAACCGCGGCATCGGGATCTCGTACCGCGCCTCGGACATCAAGGCGACCTGGCGCGAGGCGATGCTCGCGGACAACCTCACCGCCGTGTTCTTCGCGTCGGACGGCCTGCAGTCCGACGGCGACAACTTCACGGTGCTCGAGGACAGCGTCGTCGTCGGCGAGAGCGACAACGTCGGGACGCCGACGTCCGCCGCCGAGCTCGCCTACGGCCGCAGCCTGCCCGCGCCGAACACCCCCGGCGCGCCGCTCCTCGGGCACGAGCTCTACGAGGGCCACGTCGAGGTCGTCGACACCACCTACGCGCGCTTCCGCTGGACGACGATCCAGGGCGCCGTGCGCGAGGCCGCCGCCTTCGGCCAGCTGCGCACGGACAACCGCTGGGCCATCGACCCGCGCCTGAAGGTGTCCGGCATCACGCTCCAGGAGGCCGAGCCCGCCTGGTACGAGCCGACGCCCGCGCTCGCGAGCGGAAACGCGAGCCTGCTGCTCCACGACGACGACGGTTCGCTGACCGGGAACGCCGGCTGGTTCGTCGCCGCGGCGACCCCGCTCCTGCGGCCGGGCAACGCGGTCTACGACGCGTCGGCGAACGCGCTCCTCGTGCCCGGCGACCTCGCCGGCAACCGCTACGCGAACCTCCGCCTCCGCGACGAGTCCGGGAGCGCGCCGGCCCACGTGTCGCTCGCGTCGCTCTCGCGCGGCGCGACCCAGGACATCGGCATCTCCGTGAACAGCAGCGCGTACGCGATGAACGTCCTGCTGCCCGACGACTACGCCTTCGCCTTCCCCGTCGGTGCCACGCGCGACTTCCGGCTCGAGCTGCGCTTCGGCTTCCCGGGCGACGCCACGACGGTCGCGATCCCGTACGCCGGGTCCGCGCCGCTCTTCGTGACGGTGGACGGCGCGACGACGCCGCCGCTCGCCTCGGTGGCGGCGGTGCAGGGCGCCGCGGCCACGGCGTGGACCTGGGACGGCGAGGCGGAGACGCTCGTCGTGCGGCTCGTGCTCGGCGGCAGCGGCGGCACCTTCCTCGACGGCACGGAGACGCGCGTCCGGGTCGTGGGGGACTGACGCCCGGGGCCGGGGCCCCCGCGCTCGCGTGGGAGCGGACGACCGCGCGGTCCCGGCGGCGGCGGGGGGCGGGCGGCTCGGCTCCGGATGTCCCCCCGATTCCCGCTTCATGATCCGCGGGCGGCTCGCGCCTCCCCGTCCAGAGAACCCCCTCTGGACTGGAGTGGACCCGTGTACCGCATCCCCGCTGCAAGCCGTTCCCGCCTCGTCCGTCCCGCCCTGGCGCTCGCCGCCTCGGCCCTCCTCGCCCTGCCGCTCTCGGCGCAGGACTGGGTGAAGACCTCCCGCGTGGGCCGGCTCCAGGCCGCCCCCGGCACCGTCTCCCGCCCGGGCATGAAGCCCTCGCCGGGACAGCCGATCCAGCCGCCGACGACCATCGGCCGCAACGGCGGCGGCACCCCGGGCGACCTGGACGGCGACGGCCTGCTCGACAGCCTCGAGACCGCCGGCTGGGACATCATCTACGACGAGTTCGGCTACGGGCCGGGCGCGCCCTTCCCCGTCCTCACCCAGATCACCGTGTCCAGCAGCGCCACGGACCCGGACAGCGACGACGACGGGCTGACCGACTACGAGGAGTGGGTCATCGGCTCGAACCCGCAGCTCGCGGACACCGACGGCGACGGCCTGACCGACGACGTCGAGTGGAGCATGTGGTTCACGAGCCCGAACAGCGTGGACACCGACGCCGACTCCCGCGGGCCGACAGGCAGCCTGGCCCCGAGCCCCACGCTCTTCGACGGCTACGAGCTCAACGCGATCACCGGCTTCGACTTCACCGGCGTGCCGCGCACCTCGCCCACGCTCGCCGACACGGACGGCGACGGCATGACGGACTTCGAGGAGTACGACCACCCGTTCTTCCACCCGCTGGTCTCCGACCTGCCGCAGTCGAAGGTGGAGATCGTCGGCGCCCCGACGGTGCAGCTGGACGTGGAGTACGCGGAGACGGTGGGCCAGGCCACCGAGTACGGCACCACGCTGTCGTCGGGCACCAGCTCGACCAGCGGCCAGACCTGGGGGACCTCCATCTCGAACATGATCGGCGCGACGGTCGGCTTCGAATACACCTTCGGCGTCACCGACGGCGGAGGCTCGGCGACCGCCTCGGTCTCCGCCACCTACGAGCACTCGTGGGAGGAGTCCCACGAGCTGAGCGAGGAGTCCACGGCGGAGGCGTCGGAGGAGTACTCGCAGTACCAGTCGGACTCCCTCGACCTCACGGAGACGGCTGCGACGGGGTTCATCTCGGTGCCGGTCCGCCTGCGCAACACGGGCCTGTTCTCGTTCACGCTCGAATCGCTGGGCCTCACGGTGCTCAAGTTCACGCCGCCGCTCACCAACCCGGACCAGGATCCGATGCTGCCGGTGGACCCCGATGACACCGTGCCCGCCACCTTCGACGCCATGGCCACGCTGACGCCCGACTTCGACGGCATCACCCTGGCCCCGGGCGAGACGACGCCCATCCTGCTCGTGCAGGCCGCGGACGTGAACGCCGACGTCATCAAGGACTTCCTGGCCAACCCGTCCTCGCTCGTGCTGAGCCCTGCGGTGTTCGACATGGTGAGCGAGGACGGCATCGACTTCGACTTCATCACCGAGACCACCTACACGCAGACGGCGCTCCTGGAGATCGTCTACGGCCCGGGCGATGTCGAGACGCACCGCGTCGCCACGAACGTCGAGCGCAACGGCTTCCAGTACGCCGGGATCAGCCTGGCGGACGCACTCGAGGACATCGTCGGCATCGCCGAGGACCCGTCGGGTGTCGGTGGACCGGACGCCTACGTGCTGGGCGACCTCGAGATGACCGACGGCACCACGGTCACCCAGACGGGATTCTCGCAGCTCACGAGCATCCGCGATCGCGCCGTGGTCTCCGCCGCCCTTCCCGGGGACCCGACGGCGTTCTGGGTCATCTCCGGGAACAACCTGCCGTTCGTGCACTTCGACCTGGACGACGACGGCGAGGTGGATATCGGCGAGGAGGCGGTCGACTTCCACGCCGTGCGTCTGCACGCCGGCGACGTCGTCCGGCTGTACTACACCCAGGACGCGGACGGCGACGGCCTCTTCGCGTTCGAGGAGCAGTTCTTCGGCACGAGCGAGGCCACGCCGGACACGGACGGCGACGGACGCACGGACGCCGAGGAGGTGCGGATCGGCATCGACGTGGGCCCGGGCAACCCGGGGCTCCTGGCCTTGCCCGGCTCCCCCTACCCGCGGAAGGTCTACACGAACCCCGTCCTCGACGACACCGACGGCGACGGGGTCGACGATCTGGACGAGCTGCCGGCGGGCACCGACCCGACGCACGTGGACACGGACCGTGACGGCCTGCCGGACATGGTGGACCCCTTCCCCGCCATTCCGGCGGCGCGCCTGCACGCGAAGGTCGCCGGCTCGGGGACCGAGAGCGGCGCGAGCTGGACGGACGCGATGACGCTGCAGGACGCCTTCATCGCCGCGACGAGTGCGAACGGCGACCCGGATCCCACCAACGACATCGGCGCCATCTGGGTCGCCCGCGGCACCCACGTCAACCAGGCCGTCATGCCGCCCGATTGTCGTGTGCTGGGCGGCTTCCCGGGCATCAACGAGACGCTGGAGAGCGAACGGAACGCCGATCCGCTCACCAACCTCACCATCCTCAGCGGCGAGCAGGGCTCGTTCGTCGACAAGACGGACAACCTCTCCGTCGTCGTGACCGTCAACGCCCCCTTCGCGGGAGCCGGGCAGTACACGCTCGACGGGTTCACGATCACCGGCGGGTACGGCGGCGGGTCCGGAGGGTCGGACGGCGCCGGCCTCTACGTCGATGCGACGGGTGCCTCCGTGCTGTTCCGGAACCTCCTCGTCATCGACAACGACGCCGGTGACTCCGCCGGCGGGATGTTCGTCCAGGCGGGGGACATCGTCCTCGAGAACTGCTCGTTCCAGAGCAACTCGTCGGCCAACGCCGGCGGTGCTCTCGCGACCGGACAGTTCACGGATCCGTCCACGACGATCACGGTCCGGAACTGCGACTTCTCCCAGAACTTCACGGGCTTCTCGGGCGGCGCCGTCTACGACGTCGGCGGCGTGGGCATGGTGTTCGAGGAGACGGACTTCTCGGGCAACACCGTCATCCAGAACGCGAACGGATTCGGCGGCGGCGCCTGGGCCACGGAGGTGGGAGGGTTCGCGACGAACTGCGAGTTCGTGGGCAACGCCTCCTACATCCCCACGATCTGGAGCCGGACGGCCGGCGGCGCCATCCGCATCTACAACAAGGCCGGGCAGGACGGCACGCTCGCGCTGACCAACTGCCTGCTCGACGGCAACAGCGCCGGCTACGGCGGCGGCGTCTCGATCACGCGCACGTCCGACGCCAGCGCCGTGCGCCTCGTGCAGCTCACGAACTGCACCGTCGTCGACAACACGTCCTGGATGCTCGTCGATTCGGGCGACGACAACTTCCAGGTCAACTCCGTGGCCTGGTGTCATCACTATGCCGGTGCAGCCGGCGGCATCCACCAGGACGCGGGCCCGAACGAGCACGGCCAGCCGTACCACGCGACCAACATGAACATGTCGCACGACTTCGTGTTGACGAACTGCGTGCTCTACGGCAACCGCAGCGGAAGGGTCTCACCGGATCTGGCGGCGCTGCCCGGCGCGGGCGCGAGCCTCTATTGCATCCTGCCCGCGAACGTCCCCTCGCCGACGTACCCGGACTTCACCCAGTCCCTCGAAGGCGGCGCCTGGGCCCAGTTCCGGACCCTGTCCGGCTACTACCAGGGGCCGATTGCGGCGATCCCCTTCCCGGGCATCCCCCAGCTCACCGACCGCAACTGGTACTTCGAGCTGAGGAACAACGTGCTGCTCCGCTCGAGCGTGCTCGAGTGGTCGACGGCTGCCGGTGTGGTCCCCTTCGACGACCAGGACCCGAGCCTCCAGTTCGTGCTGCAGATCTCGAACCTGCTGCCCACGACCGGTGCTCTCCATGCGGACCCCGGGACGGTCTTCGAGAGCTACCTCGGCGGTGACTACCGGCCGGCGGCGGGCTCGCAGCTCGTCGACGCTGGCCTGACCGTCATCGACACGAACCTCGAGACGCCGGAGATCGACACGCTGCCGCTCCTGGACCTCGTCGGCGGCGTGCGTCTCGTCGACGGCACCGGCCAGGGCCAGTCGCTCGTCGACATCGGCGCCTACGAGAACCAGGCGGACGGCTGACGCCGTGACGTCGGGGCGGGGTCGGGTGGGCGACCTCGCCCGCGCCCGCGCGACCCCGCGCCGCTCCTCGGCGGTGGCCCCCGGCCCCGCCTCCCGCGCACCCCTCGACCCGGAGTCCGTCATGGCCTTCCGTCCCCTCGCCCTCACCGCTCTCGGGCTCGTCGCCGCCGTCGGCGCCGCCCTGTGGCTCGTCGCCGACGACGCGCTCGTGGACCACGCGGCCGGTCACGTGCCCTCGACGTCGGGGCACGCGACGTCTCCCGCCGCGTCGCCGCCCGTCGCGTCACCGCGCGTCGTCGCTCCGGAGGTCGTCGAGGCGGTCGGCGCCGTCGCCGCGCCGCTCGACGCCCCGGCGGTCACCGGTCGCTTCGGCCCCGAGGTCCCCGAGGAGGGGCGCACCGCGCACCTCACCGGCACGATCCGCGTGGACGGCACGGGCACGCGCGCCACGCTGCGCTTCCTGGCCGGCCCCAACGCCGGCACCGAACGGGTCACGGAGGCGGACGGCACGCTCGACTGGCCCGGGCTCTACCCGGGCTTCGGCCTGCTCGAGGTCGAGGCCGGCTGGCGCTGCACCCGCGAGGTCACGCTCACGCACCGGCGGGCCGACGTGCTGGACCTCGACCTGACGGACCGCGGCGTCGTGCACGGGCGGCTCGTCGACGAGGACGGCGAGCCCGTCGCGCACGCGCCGCTCACCGTCGACGGCGTGGCCGGCACGAGCGACGAGGAGGGGCGCTTCGCGGTCCTGTGCGCCGCCACCGGCGCGCCGCAGCTCGTCGTCCGCGCGCCGGGCTTCGTTCCCTACCGCGAACACCTGCGCGAGGACGCGCCCGGCGGCGCGGCCGTCGACGTCGAGCTGCGCCGCGGCGCCTCGCTCGACCTGCACCTGAACGGCCTCGGCCGGGACGTGGGCGGCGAGGTGCTCGTCTACCTGCTGCCCGCCTCCGGCGAACGGCTGACGGGCGTCGTGCCGCGCTCCGCATATCCGTGGCACGAGCTCAACCCGCTGCGCCTCCCGGCGTCGGGCTCCGTGCAGCTGCACGACCTGCCCGCGTGCAAGCTCGAGGCGCGCGCGTTCCACCCGCGGGCGGTCGGTCGTGACACCGCCTGGCTGCGCGCCGCCGCCGACGCCCCGGCGCACATGACGCTGACGCTCGAGGAGGTGGACGCCGGCCGGGTCCGCGTCGTGCGCGACGGCGCGCCCGTCCCCGGCGCCCGCGCCGAGCTGCGCTTCGCCAACCCCATCGCGGCGACCCTCGGCGCGCTCGGCCCCCGCGCCGAGCGGCTGCTCGCGTCGCAGGCGCTCGAACTGCTGCCGGCCACCGCGCAGGAGGCGTCCACGCAGGCCGACGGCAGCTGCTCCTTCGGTCTCGACCGCGCGGTGAAGGGCGCGCCCTTCGTGACGGTCACCTCACCCTCGGGTGATCTGGTCGTCACGCAGCGGCTCGAGCGGCGGGGCGAGGAGCTCGTCGTGGACCTCGCGCGGCCGGGAGCGTGACGCCCCGTCGGCCCACCGACCCGGCGGGCCTCGGATATGCTCGCCCGGGTCCTCTCCCGTCCCGGTCCGCCTCCCGATCCCCGATCCCGCCGACACGACCCGCTACCTGCTCGACGTCGGTCGGGGGGACGCGCACGCCGCCGAGCGCCTCATGCCCGCGGTGAGCGACGAGCTCCGGGCCATCGCGGCCTCCTTCCTGCGTCGCGAGCGGGACGACCACACCCTGCAGCCGACGGCGCTCGTCCACGAGGCGTACCTGCGGCTCATCGACAACACCGTGGTCGCCGACGCGGACCGGGATCGCTTCCTCGGTTTCGCGGCGCGCGCCATGCGCCAGGTGCTCGTCGACCATGCGCGCAAGGTGCGCGCGCAGAAGCGCGGCGGCGACGCGTGGCGCCGTGTCACGCTGCACCCGGACCTCGCGTCCGCCGCCGGCGGCGAGGTGGACCTCGTGGAGCTCAACGACGTGCTCGAGAAGTTCGAGCGCGTCGACCCGCGCGCGTGCCGCGTCGTCGAGATGCACTTCTTCGCGGGCATGGGCTTCGCCGAGGTGGCCGGCGTGCTGGGCGTCACCGAGCGCACCGTGCTCAAGGACTGGTCGATGGCCCGGGCCTGGCTGGGCCGCGAGCTGCGGGCGACCGGCGACGCGTGACGCTCTCCGGGCCGGACGAGCGGTACGCGCGGCTCAAGGAGATCGTCGGCGAGGCGTCCCTGCTCGACGGGCCGGAGCGCGCGGTCTTCGTCGACGACGCCTGCGGCGGGGACGACACGCTCCGCGCCGAGGTGCTCGAGCTGCTCGACGGCGCGGCGGGGGCCTCGCCGCTCGACCGGCCGCCGCTCGTGCGGACGGCGGTCCGGGACTCGGTCCTCGAGGCCGCGGACGAGGCGCTGCCGCCGGTGCCCGAACGGCTGGGCCGCTTCCGCATCGTGCGCCGCGTCGCGCTCGGCGGCATGGGCGCCGTGTACGAGGCCACGCAGGAGAACCCGAGCCGGCGCGTCGCGCTCAAGCTGCTGCGCCAGGACCTCGTGGCGCCCGGCCTGCTGCGGCGGTTCCGGCGCGAGGCGGAGATCCTCGGGCGGCTGGCGCACCCGTGCATCGCGCAGGTCCACGAGGCGGGCACGGTCGAGGGCGAGCACGGCGAGCAGCCGTTCTTCTCGATGGAGTACGTGGAGGGGCGCCCGCTCTGCGCGGACGCGAACGCGCGGGCGCTCGACGTGCGCGCGCGTCTCAAGCTCTTCGCGCGCATCTGCGACGCGGTGGAGCACGCGCACCAGCAGGGCGTCATCCACCGCGACCTCAAGCCCGACAACATCCTCGTGACGCCCGACGGCGAGCCCAAGGTGCTCGACTTCGGCGTGGCGCGCGCGACGGACGCCGACGTGCAGGGCGCCACGCTGCTCACCGAGGCCGGCCAGGTCATGGGCACGCTGCCCTACATGAGCCCCGAGCAGGTCGCGGGCGACCCCGCGCGCGTGGGCGTCCGCAGCGACGTCTACGCCCTGGGCGTCGTGCTCTTCGAGCTGCTCTCCGGCCGCCGCCCGCACCAGCTGCCGCGCGGCTCGCTGCCGCAGGCGGCGCGCATCATCCAGGAGGAGGAGGCGACGCGCCTCGGCTCGCTGGACACCCGGCTGGGCGGCGACGTCGAGACGCTCGTGGGCAAGGCGCTCGAGAAGGACGAGCGCCGTCGCTACGCGTCCGCCGCGGAGCTCGCGTCCGACATCCGCCGCTACCTCTCGCACCAGCCCATCGAGGCCCACCCGCCCAGCAGCCTCTACAAGTTGCGCATGTTCACGCGCCGCAACCGCGGGCTCGTGGGGGGCGTCGTGGCGGCCTTCGTCGCCTTGCTCACGGGCTTCGGCTTCGTACTCCACTACGCGTTCCGCGAGGCCGACAGCGCGGCCGAGTCGCGGCGCGCCGCGTACCGTGCCAGCATCACGGGCGCGCACGGCATGTCCGACCGCGACCCTCAGCGCGCCCAGGGGCTGCTCGCCGAGGCGCCCGTGGACCTGCGCGGCTTCGAGTGGGACCTCGTGTCCGCGGACCTGCACGCCGAGATCCGCGAGATCCCCGGGGACCCGCCCCCACCCTGGCTCCGGTCGCCGACGCCCGCCAACAGGCACAACACCACGGTGGCGCTGCGCCCGGACGGCACGCCCGTCGGCGCGGTCGTGCGCGACGGCGTGGTGCAGCTGCTGGAGCTGGACGCGGGCGTGGCCGTGTGCACGTTCGACGCGGGCGCACCGGTGGGGCGGCCGCTGCTCTCCCCGGACGCCTCCACCCTCGCGGCCTCGCTGGAGAGCGCGCTCGTCGTGTGGGACGTCGCCACGGGCGAGCGGCTGGGCCGGTGGCCGCGGACGTCGCGCAACCAGGGCGGCCAGGCCTTCTCGCCCGACGGTTCGCGCTTCGTGTGGCAGCCCGGGGAGGTCGGGTTCGAGGTCCTCGAGCCGCGCACCGGCCGCGCGCAGCTGCTCGAATCCCAATGGCCGACGGACACGGGCCCGCTGCGCTTCTCGCCGGACGGCCTGCGCCTCCTCAACCAGTACAAGGAGCTCGACGTCGAACGGGACCTCCCGCTCAGGCTCGGGAAGATCGGTGCGCGGGACATCCGCATCGAGTGTGTCGCCTACGACGCCGACGGAGGCCGCGTCGCGCTGGGCGACGTCCCCGGGGTCATCTACGTCGGCGACGGGATCCCGGCGGGGACCGCGCAGCTCCCCGGGAGTCCGCCGTTCGAGACGCTCTCCGGGCACCGGGGCGGCATCACGGCCATGCTCTTCTCCGGCGACGGGCAGCGCCTCTACTCGGCCTCGAGGCTCCACGAGCTCATCACCTGGGACCTGTCGGACGGGCGGCCCGCGAGCCGCGTGACCACGGCCGACCCGGTGCTCGACCTGGTGGAGGGCCCGGACGGGGACGTGCTCTACGCCGCGGGGCGGGACCGCCTGGCCGTCCTCACGGCCGGCCGTCACGCGCACCGGCGGCTGCGCGGCCACACGCGGTACGTCTACCAGGTGGCGTTCAGCCCCGACGGGCGGCTGCTCGCGTCGGCGGGCTGGGACTGGACCGTGCGCCTGTGGGACACCCTGACCGGCGCGCCGGTGGCGCTGCTCGAGCTGCAGCCGGATGCGGTGGTCGAACACCCCGTGGACCACGTGGTCGACCAGGTGTCGCCCCGCACGCCCCGGTCGCTCTCGTTCTCGCCGGACGGCCGGCACCTCACGGTGCACAGCGAGGCCGTGGAGTGGACCCTCGACGTCGCGACGCTGCGCCCGGTGGCGGAGCCGCGGGAGGTCGCCGTGGCGTTCATGGACCGGCGGGTGCTGGAGGCGCCCGACCCGGGGGCCAAGGCGGTCACCTGGCCGTCGGGCGAGTCGCACGTGGTCGGGCCCTCCGGGCGTCGCATCTGGGGCGCCCGGAGAGAGTCGGAGGGGGTCGTCCGCACACGGGCGCTCGACGAGCCGCCGCCCGGCACGCGTTTCGGAGAGCTGTCCGACGTCCGGGCGCTGGACGTCTCGCCGGACGGCCGACTCGTCGCGGCGGGCGACGTCGAGGGCTCCCTCTTCCTGCTCGACGGCCGCAGCGGTGCGGTGCGTGCCGAGGGACGGGTCCACCAGGGCGAGGTGTTCTCCCTCGACTTCCACCCCGACGGCACGCGCCTGGCCTCGTGCGGCCGCGACGGCAACGTCCACGTGTGGCGCGTCGACCCGCTGGAGGTCGTGCTCACGCTGCAGGAGCACGAGAACTACGTGCACTCGGTGGCGTTCAGCCCCGACGGCACCCAGCTCGCGGCGGGCTCGGGCGACGGCACGGTGAGCCTGTGGACGGCGCTCTCCGCGGCGGCCTGGGACGGCCGGCGCCAGGCGGCCCGCTCGGCGCGGGAGGCGGTGCGCCCGCGCGTGCTGGAGCACCTCGCGGCGTCGGGCGACGCTTCGGCGGCGGCGGAGGCGATCCGAGACGACGCGACGCTCGACGACGACGCGCGCGCCGCGGCGCTGCGGGTCCTGCGGGAGCTGCGCTGAGGCACGGAGACGCGCGTCCGGGTCGTGGGGACTGACGCCCGGGGATCATTCCCGCCGCGGTCGCCGCATCCGGATGATGGGCGCGAGGACGTCCGTCACCCTCCGATGCGAGACCGACCATGAAGCGCCGCCACACCTCCGGTGACCGCGAGTTCAACCCCGAGACGCTCGCGCTGGGGTTCGCCTACGAGCCCGAACTCTCGCAGCAGGCGGTCAAGCCGCCCGTGTTCCTCACGTCGACCTTCCAGTTCGGGTCGGCGCTCGAGGGCAAGCGCTTCTTCGAGCTCGCGTACGGGCTCCGCGAGCAGGAGGTCGGCGAGCGGCGCGGGCTCATCTACAGCCGCCTCAACAACCCGAACCTGCAGATCTTCGAGGAGCGCATGGCGGCCTGGGACCGCACCGAGATGGGCGCGACCTTCTCGACGGGCATGGCCGCCATCTCGACCTGCATGCTCGGCCTGTTGAAGCCCGGCGACGTCGTGCTCACGACCTCGCCCGTCTACGGCGGCACGCACTACCTCTTCTCGCACGTGCTGCCGGTCTACGGCATCGAGGTGCGCTTCGTGGACGCGGGCGACGACGCGCCGGGCGCGATGCGCGCGGCGGCGGAGGCGGCGGGGCGCGAGCGGGTGCGCGTGCTCTTCGTGGAGACCCCGGCGAACCCGAACCTCGTGCACAGCGACGTCGCGGCGATCAGCGCGCTCGGACGCGAGCTCACGGCGGAGCGGGACGGCGAGTCGTCGCGGCCGGTCGTCACGCTCGTCGACAACACGCTGCTCGGGCCGGTGTTCCAGCGGCCGGCGGTCGCCGGCGCGGACATCGTCCTCTACTCGGCGACGAAGTTCCTCGGCGGGCACAGCGACCTCGTGGCCGGCGTCGCGACGGGGCCCGAGTCGCTCATGCGGCCCATCCGCGACCTGCGCACGATCCTCGGCACGATCACGACACCCTTCAACGGCTGGCTGCTCCTGCGCTCGCTCGAGACGGTCTCGGTGCGCATGCGCCGGCAGGCGAAGAGCGCGCGCAAGCTCGCGCGGATCCTCGAGGAGCACCCGAAGGTCACGCGCGTGCTGCACCCGTCGCTGCTCGAGGAGGGCACGGCGCAGCGCGCGCTCTTCGAGCGGCAGTGCACGGGCGACGGCTCGCTCCTGTGCTTCGAGGTCGAGGGCGGGGAGGCCGCGGCGTTCGAGGTGCTCGACCGCTTCGAGGTCTTCCGGCTGGCCGTGTCGCTGGGCGGCACGGAGAGCCTCGTCGAGCACCCCATGTCCATGACGCACGCCGACGTGCCGCCCGCGGAGCTCGAGGCGCTGGGCGTCTCGTCCGGGATGATCCGCGTGTCGGTGGGGCTCGAGCACATGTCCGACCTGCGCCGCGACCTGAAGCACGCGCTCGGCGGGTGAGCGCGGGGTGCCCCGTCCCGACTACAGCGCCATCGACCCCTGCACGTGCCCGAGCACGCACCAGGTCGAGAGCAGGAGCAGCCCGCCGGCCGCCGCCCAGACCGCGCCGCGGTCGCGGACGGCGAGCGCGCCGAGCGCGAGCGGCCAGAGCGACCACGCGTAGCGGTTGAACGCCTGCGCCGCCGCGCCCGTCACGCTCAGCGCGAGGACGAGGCCGATCAGCGCGACGAGCCCGAGCCGCGCGTCGAGACGCCGGGCCGCGAGCCCCAGCCAGAGCACGAGCGGCAGCGACATGTACACGAGCACCACGAACTCCGGCGAGAGCGCGGGGCGCGCGTCGCTCCCGACGGCCAGGCTCCACGGCCCGCCGAACAGGACGAAGCGCATGTCCCAGAGGCGCTGTTGCACCGCGGCGAGGTCGTGCTCCGCGAAGGCCCGGAGGATCCACGCGGCCGTCGGCACGCCGGCCCAGCCGAGCGCCGCGGACTCGAGGAGCGCGCGGCCGCGCGCGCCGGCCCGCAGCACGCGGCGCAGCTCGAGGAGCGCCCACGCGACGAAGAGCACGGCGCCCGCGTGCCGGACGAGCACGCTCGCGCCCGCGAGCACCGACGCGAGCGCCAGGCGCGGGAACGAGCGCGGCGCCGCGGGGTCGTCGTCGCGCTCCGCGGAGAGGTACGCCCACCACGCGCCGACGGCGAGCAGCAGGAACGCGCTCTCGCTGTACGCGACGGTGCCGAACGCGAGCACGCCCGGCGTGAGCGCGAAGAGCACGGACGCGCGGAGCACGGCGCCGTCGTCCGCGTCGACGTCGCATTCCAAGTCGCCCCGCGTGCGACGCCGTCGCGTGTAGGCCGTCGCGAGCGCCGTGAAGAGCACGACCGCGCCCACGCCGCAGGCGTTGCTCACGAGCACGGCGGCGGTCTGCGCGTTGCCCACCACGGCGTGCACCGCGCGCACGAGCATCGGGTAGCCGGGCGGGAACGCCGTGCTGAACTCGTCGTAGCCGACGCCCTCGACCGCGACGCGCTGGTACATGTTCGCGTCGAAGCCGCGCGCGAGCAGCCACACGACGTCGTTCGCGTCGCCCTCCCGCGCGGCGAGGTACGGCGAGTCGGACGGCTCGGCGTCGTCCGCCCACACCGCCGCGCCGATGACGAGCAGCTTCGCGAGGAGCGCGACGAGCAGCACGGCGCCGAAGGGCGCGGCGGCGCGGGGAGCACGCTCGGCGGTCGCGGGCCCGGTGCTCGACATGCGCGACATCATGCCCGCGCGGCGGGCCCGGAGGAACCGCGCGCGGACCGGGGCTCGCTCCGCGGGCCCGCAGGCCGCACGATGTCGGCGCCATGACCGCGCTGCTCGCCCGACGCATCCCCGATCCCGCCCGCGCGCACGGCGCGTGGGTCTACCTGGGCGTGTCCGTCCTGGCGGGCGCGCTCGCCGTGGCGGGGCAGGGCTTCGTGCCGGCGCTGCTCGCGGGCCTCGGGTACGCGGGCGTGTTCCTGCTCACGAGCGCGGCGGCGCTCGTCCCCCGGCCGACGTGGCGTCGACGCGCCGTCTCCGGGCTCCTTCTCGCGACGGGCGCCCCGTGGGCCGCGATCGCCGCGGGCGCGGACCCGGCGTTCCTGGCCTACGCGCTCGTCGCGCTGTTCCCCGCCGCGCTCGCGGGGTGGTTCGGCGTGCGACGCGGCTTCCAGTCGCCGCTCGCGCTCTGCTTCGCCGTCGCCGCGCTCGCCGTCGCGGCGCCGTCCGCCGCGTGCGCGGGCGGCGGCACGGCGCGCGAGGGCTGGCTGCTCGGCCTGCTGCTCACGCCGTTCTTCGTGTGGCGCACCTGGCGGTTGAGGCGCGCGCTCGACGCGCGACGCGTCGCGTCGCGTGCCGAGCTGCGCCGGACGGGGCTCGTCGAGGCGGCGCTCGCGGCGGCCTGGACGGCCCTCGCGATCGTCGTCATCCACCTCTGGCCCGCGGGCTGAACGCGCCCCGTCCGGCGTCGCGCGGTCAGAGCTCGTCGGCGAACGGCACCTTGGACAGCGGCACGGACTTGCCCTTGACCGTGAAGCCGCCGCCGAAGCCCGCGCCGTCCGACAGGCCGCCGTCGGCGATCGCGCCGCCGAGGCTCTTGAAGGTGGCCTTCTTGAAGCCGCCCTCCTTGTCGGTCTTCACCTTGAAGAGCGCGGTCCAGATGCCGTCGAAGCCGACGAGGAAGCTCCCCTCCGCGTCGGGGACGCCCGCGTCGTTGTCGAGGAAGCGCGACTGCGTGATGTGCATGTACTCGTCGCCTTCGATGTCCAGCTGCTCCGGGCCGCCCTCGATCCCGCCGTCGACCTGCGCCCACTCGCCGGGGCTCTGCTCGTAGAAGAAGGTGACGTCGTAGGTGTTCTCGGAGAGACCGCCGTCGCCGGGCGAGGCCTCGAGGAACATGTACATGGTGAACGAGAGCTTGGCCTTGGAGACCTCGTCGGTGAGGCCGACGCCGCGCCCCTGGACGCGCAGCTTGAACCACTGACCGTCGAGGACCTGGGCGGAGGTGTCGGCCGCGAGGCCGGCGAGGAGCACGAACGCGAGCGCCAGGGGCGCGAACGGACGACGAGCGATGGACATGGGTTCTCTTCCCGTGGGAGGTGCGTGCGCGCCGGGTCCCGAACGCCCGGTCGCGCGCGACGAGTCTAGCGACTTGACGACCCCGCGCGCGGCGTCTTGAATCCGGAGATGTCCTCCCGCGGATCCCGAGCCGCCGTCGTCGTGCTGTTGCTGACCTGCGCGGTCGGCCTCGCGTACGGCCTGACGCTGCCCACGGTGACCTTCCGTCGGGTCGCATCGGACCCGGAGGTCTACTCGATCCTCACCGGCGTCCGCAGCATGTGGGACGACGGCAACTGGATCCTCGCGCCGCTCATCCTCCTGTTCTCGGCGGTGTTTCCCGCGCTCAAGCTCGTCGTGCTCGGCGTCATGCTCACGGACCTCGGGCGGCCCGCGACGAGGTCGCGCGTGACGCGCTTCCTCGACCGCTACGGCAAGTGGTCGATGCTCGACGTGTTCATCGTGACGGCCTTCGTCGGATCGATCCGCCTCGGGCTCATCGCGAACGCGGATTCGGAGCCGGGCATCCACCTGTTCGGCGCGACCGTCCTGCTCTCCATGGTGTGCTGCCACCTCGTCGTGCGCATGAACGAGCCGGACGGTCACCGCGCGCGCACCCTCGAGCGCGGCGGCGCGGGCGGTCGCTGGTTGTCGACCGCGTCGGCGGCGACGCTCGCGGCGGCGTGCGTGCTCCCCGTGCTGGACGTGCGCAAGGCGATGCTGTTCCACAACGAGTTCGCGCTCGTCGGCTCGACGCGGCAGCTGCTCACCGACGGCGAGGCGCTCCTCGCGGTCGCGCTCGCGGTCTTCGTGCTGGGCGTCCCGGCGGTGCGCGCGCTCCTGCTGCTGCGCTTCCGCTGGCTGCCGGGGGAGACCTGCCGCGGCGCGCGGCTCGCGCTCGCGCTCGGCGCGTGGGCGATGCTCGACGTCTTCGCGCTCGGGCTGCTCGTCGTGCTCGTGAAGCTCGACGAGCTCACGACGGCGCGCGCGCTGGCCGGGATGTACCTCGTGCTCGCGGCCGGGGTGCTCGGGTGGCTCGACGGCTGGCTGCTCACGCGGGGCGGGCGCGAGGACGGGGTGCGCGCCGAGGCCCGCGCCGACGGCTGAGCCGGGGACCGCGCAACTCCCCGGCCCGCCGCCGGTTGCACGCCGCGCGCGTCCCGCGCGAGACTTGCCCACCCCGCGCGCGTCGCCGCGCCGACGCCGCGGGCACCCCCTCCACCGCCGCCCGACGGTGCCCCTGCCCGGGCACGGTCCACCCCGACCGAGCCGACACCCATGCGCGCCTGCCTCGCCGTCCTGCTGACCCTCGCGGGGGTCTGCGGGGCGCAGACCGTCTACACGCCCAGCGCCGGTCCGTTCAGCTACGCCGGTCCGTCCGTCCCCGCGCCGCACCCGCTCCAGCGCTACCGGCTCTACCTGCCGCAGACATCGCCGCCGCCCGGCGGCTACCCGGTGCTCGTCGACCTGAGCCTCAAGGGCTTCAACCGCTCCGACCTGCTGCCGTTCATCGCCGACGACGACGGCGTGCTCCACGACGCGCTCGAGGCGGGCATCGCCGTCGTGTCCGCGACCTGCACGATCGTGCGCGGACCGGGCACCGGCAACCCGGTGACCTACCCGGGCAACGGCGTCTTCCTCCCGCCCGGCGCCGGCGTGCCGCCCGGCTACTCCGGCAGCGTCGCGCCCTACCTCGACCCGCTGCGTCCCATGCCGCAGAAGGACGCGGTCATGCTCGTGCAGCACCTCAAGTGGAACGCGTCGTTGCTCGGCATCGATCCCGACCGCCTCGTCGCGCGCGGCGTGAGCGCGAGCGCGCTCGTGTGGATGTGGTGCCTCGTCGGGCCGGATCGCTCGGGCCTCTGGGCGAACCCGCAGGGCCAGGAGACGATGGACACGCACCTCGCGGGCGGTCTGCTCGAGGACTGCGCGACGTGGTGGCCGGTGTTCGCGCAGTCGAAGCCGCCCGCGATGTTCAACGCCTGGCACTTCCCCGTGGCGCAGCCCGGCGGCTACGACCAGCTCGCGATCGAGCTCTCCGACACGGACCCGGCCTGGCTGCTCGAGGCGAGCCCGCTCGGGTTCGGGCTCGACCCGGCGGTGGCCGCGCAGACGCAGGCGCTCCCGCTGTGGCTGGAGTACGACACGTCGAGCGTCGGGTCCGCGTACCTCGCGCCGCCGTACGACACGGACTCGGAGGCCGACCCGCACAGCGCGTGGTCCGGCTTCGCGTGGAAGGCGCAGGTGCCGGGGACTCGGCTCGTGCTGCAGGACACCGCGTCGGACCCGAGCGGCCTCGCGGACGTCGTGCTGCCGGCGGCGCTCGCGGAGACCGTCGCGTGCGACGCGATGGAGTTCCTGCTCGACGTCACGGGCTCCGCGCTGCCCGACCCCTGGTCGTCGATCCCCACGGGGCTCGTCGGCACGCAGGGCGTCCCGACGCTCACGGGCTGCGGCTCGCTCATCCCCGGGAGCCCGATCTCGTTGACGATCACGGACGGCCCGCCGTCGGGCCAGGCGTACGTCATCGCGGGCACGGTCGCGCTCGGCATCCCGTTCCTGGGCGGCAAGCTCGTGCCGAGCCCGGACGCCGTCGTCGCCTTCCCGCTCGACGCGGCGGGCGGGCTCGTCGTCGGGACGAGCTTCCCGCCGGGTCTGCCGTCGGGCGCCTCGCTCTTCTGGCAGGCGTGGATGCCGGACCCGGCGGCCTTCTACGGCTACGCGGCGACGAACGGCCTGCGCTCGCGCGCGCCGTGAGGGCGCGCGCGGCTAGCCGCGATCACGGCGTCGTCGCCGTCACCCCGTTCGAGAGCGTGAGGCCCGCGGGCACGCTGCCGTCCTGCACGATGAACTGGAGCCAGAAGTCCAGGTCGGACGGGATGCCGGCCGGCCAGGGCACGGACTGCGTCCACGCGCCCGACCCGTCCGTCGCGCGCAGGAACTGCGACGTCGGCGGGTTCGCGTAGAGCGTCCCGCCGAGCACGTCGAAGGGCGCGGACGTGAACGAGAGCCACGCGAGCATGAGCGTGCTCGCCGGCGCGTCGGACACCGCGAGCGTGAGCGGGGCGCCCGCCTCGAGCGTGCCCTGCGCCGCGAGCGCCGGCAGCCCGGCCGCGCCCGGCGACGCGCCGCCGAGGTGCGTCCACGGCGAGGGCGCGAGCGCGTTCTCGATCCACTCGATGCGGTCGGGGCTCGTGAAGGAGGACGTGAACACGTCGAGGTCGCCGTCGCGGTCGAGGTCGGCGAGGCGCACGAGCTCGTTGCCGGCCCCCGGCGCGACGAGCAACGGCTGCGGACCCGGCACGAACCCGCCGAGGCCGTCCGCGTTGTCGAACCACGCCACGGTGAGGTCCGCGACGAAGAGGTCGAGGTCCCCGTCGCCGTCGACGTCGCCGACGTCCACGTCCTCCCAGCCCTCGGAGTCGTCGACCTGCTGCGCGGCGCCGAACGTCCCGGCGCCGTCGGTGTTCTCGAACCAGTAGAGACCCTGCGTCGTCTGGATGGCCGTCACCGCGAGGTCGGCGTCGCCGTCGCCGTCGAGGTCCGCGACGCGGAGCGCGTCGGGCTGGAGGAGCGGGACGAGCTGCGCGGCGGCGAACGTCCCCGCGCCGTCGAGGTTCTCGAACCAGCCCACGGCGTCGTCGCCGAACGACGTCCCGGCGAGGTCGAGGTCGCCGTCGCCGTCGATGTCGGCGGACGTGACGCTCCGCACGAAGGTCAGGCCGGTGAGCGGCTGCAGCGGCCCGAAGTCGCCCGCGCCGTCGAGGTTCTCGAACCACTGGAACGTGCCGGTGAGCGTCGCCGAGGCGAAGAGGTCCCGGTCGCCGTCGCCGTCGAGGTCCGCGGCCCCGAGGGACTCGACGCGACCCGTCAGCTCGGTCGCGAGGAACGGACCGTGGAGGACGCCGCCCCCCGCGTTCCGCCACCACGCGATCTTCGTGGCGTCGCCGACGACCACGTCCGGAAGCGCGTCCCCGTCGAGGTCGGCGACCGCGAGCGCGCTCGGGTCGTTGACCACGGGGTCCGTCGCGAGGAGCGCCTTCGGCCACTCGCTGCCCGGGAGCGCGTCGTCGTCGTTCTCGAACCAGGCGGCCTCGTCCGCGGACTCGTCGACCGTCACGAGGTCCTCGTCCCCGTCGCCGTCCAGGTCCGCGGCGACCATCTCGGAGATGCGCTCGAGGTCCGTGGTGAGATACGCCGCGGTGAGGAACCCGTTCACCGTCACGAGGCCCGGCTTCGCCGCGCTCTCCGACTGCTCGCCCACGAAGGCCGTGAGCGTCACGTCGTAGGAGCCGGGGCCCGCGTAGTGGTGGACGGGGTGCTGCGCGGTCGACGTCTGGTTGTCCCCGAAGTCCCAGAGCCAGCCGGTGATCGGGCCGCCGGTCGTCGTGTTCGTGAAGGTCACGTCGAGGTCGCCGAAGCCCGTCGTCGGCGAGGCGACGAAGTCCGGGACGACCGTCGCCGGCGCCACGGTGATGAACGCGGCCTTCGTCTCGGTGTCGAGGATCGAGGGCGGCGACCCGAAGACCGTGAGCGAGACGGTGTAGGTGCCGGGCGCGTCGTAGAGGTGCACCGGGTTCGCGGCGGTGCCCGTCGTGCCGTCGCCGAACGACCAGCTCCGGGCCGAGGGCGTGCCGCCCGTCGTCAGGTCGGTGAACTGGACGACGAGCGGGTTCGTGCCGCTCGTCGGCGTCGCGGTGAAGTCGGCGTCGAGCTGCGCGGCGGCGGGGGCCGCGAGCGCGAGGAGCAGCGCGAGGCGGGCGAGCGGGCGGCGGGTGTCGCGGGCGTGCATCGGTGTCTCGTCCTCGGTCCGGGGTCGCAGCGGGTCGCGGAGAGCCCGCATTCTACGGGGCGTTCGCCGCCCGGTGCGATCCAGCATCCCTCCGGCGCGCGCGGTGTCTGGTCACGCGGCGTTCACCCGGCGCTCACGAGCGTCGCGACGCGGAGCACGTCGGCACCTCCGCGCCCCGCGTCGCCCGGGCCGGTGTACGATCGGCTCCGCCCGTCGCCGACACCCGACGCACCGCCCCGGAGCCCGCCATGCGACCCGCGTTCCGCCGTCCCCTGCGCCCGTCCCGCCGCGTCCTTCCCGCGCTCGCGCTGCTGCTCGCCGCGGCGAGCGTCGCCGCGCAGGGCTCGGTCCACGTCGTGAACCCGGCGTCCGGGCACTCGCACCAGACGCTCCAGTCCGGCATCGACGCCGCGGCGGACGGCGACACGGTCCACGTCCGCGACGGCCTCTACGGCTCGGCCGTCATCGACGGCAAGGGCCTGTTCCTCGTGTTCGACGAGGGCGCGTCCGTGAACGTCGAGCGTCTCGAGGTGCGCAACCTGCCCGTCGGCGGCACGGTCTCCATCGTGAACCTCTCGTCGTTCTTCGGCGAGACGTCCGACCACCGCGCGATGCTCACGATCGCGGACTGCGCGGGCACGGTGCTGCTCCAGGACGCCGTCGTCGACTGGACGGGGCTCAGCGGCGTCGCGGCCTTCTCGTCCATCCCGCCCGAGCCGCAGGTCGTCGTGCGCGACAGCGCCGGCGTCGCGCTCGTGCGCAGCACGCTCGTCGGCCGGCTCGTCGACGACTACGCCTCGCAGACCGCCGGGCAGACGTCGCCCGCGCTGCGGGTCGAGCGCTCGTCGGTGTCGCTGCACGCGTGCACGCTGCGCGGCGCGGACGGCTACGACGGCTTCGACGCGTTCACCGAGTTCATGCCGTCGACCGTCGGCTCGGCGGGCGTCGTCGTCGACGACGCGGTGCTGCTCGCGACCGGCGGGTCGATCACCGGCGGGCAGGGCGGCGACGGCACGACGGGCTTCCTCGTGCCGTGCATCCCCGCGCGACGCGGCGGCGAGGGGCTCGTGGCGACGGGCGCCCCCTCGACCGTCCGGCTCGTCGACACGCCCGTCGCGGGCGGGCCGCCCGGCGTCTACTCGGGGTCCCCATGCGGCGCGTCGCCGCCGGCCGGCGACGACATCTCGCCGCTCGGCACGCCGGTCGACGTGCTCCCCGGCCCGGCGCTGCCGTTCGCGTCGACGGCGGTCGCGCGCGAGTCGGACACGCTCTCCGCGACGGTGACGGGCGCGCCCGGCGACGCGGTCTGGGCGATCTTCGGCGTCGAGCCCGCGTGGGGCGACCTCGGCGCGTCGCCCGGCACGCTGCTCGTCGCGCAGCCCTTCGTCGGCGTGCGCTTCATCGGGCTCGTCCCGCCGAGCGGCGCGCTCGCGCTCTCCGTCGGCGCGCCGCCGGTCACCGGCGTCGACGTCGTGCACGCCATGATCCAGCCCGTGTTGAACGGCGCGACCCTGCGCCTCGCCGACGGCGCGCTCACGGTGGTCCTCGACGACGTGTACTGAGCCGCGCGACCGGCGTGCCCGACAGCGGAGCTCGACGACGAGTCCTGAGCCGCGCGGCCGGCGCGTCCGACAGCGGAGCTCGACGACGCGTCCTGAGCCGCGCGGCCGGCGCGCGTCAGCGGAGCTCGACCTCGACGCGCAGCCGCCCGGGCCACGGCGGCGGCGCGGACTCGCCGAGCACGGGCACGCCGTCGTCGCGGCCGACCTGCAGCCCCTCGACGGGCATGGCCGGGATCGTGCCGCCCGCCTCGTCGACGAGCTCCTCGAGCACGCGCGCGGCGACGACGCGCAGCACGACCGCGCCGTCCGCCGCGAGCGAGGCCTCCACGGTGAACGGCGCCGCGACGGGTGACGTCGCCCGGACGAGCACGAGCTCCTCGTCGCGACGAACGGCGAACGCCGGCCGTCCGCGCTCGACGGACAGCGACCAGCCGTTCGCGTCGCCGCCCTGCGCGACGAGCACGCCGTCGCCGTCGCCCGACAGGACCTCCACGCGCGCGCGGAAGGCGGCGCCGCGCAGGTCCGGCGACGCCTCGCGCCCGAGCGTCGCGCCCTCCGCGAGCCGGAACCGTCGAGCCGTCGAGAACACGGGCATCGGCAGGCGACGGTAGGGGGTGAGCGGCAGGACGTCGTTGCGCTCGGCCCAGGCCTGCCAGGCCGCGGCGAGCGTCTCGACCTCGTCCGGCCGGCTCGCCGCGAGGTCGTGCCGCTGCGTGCGGTCGGCGGCGAGGTCGTAGAGTTCCCAGGGCGCGGACTCTCCGTCCGCGACGAGCACGCGGTCGCCGAGCCGTACCGCGCGCCGCCCCTCGTGCTCCCAGTACGACGGCCCGGCGTCGACGGGCTCGCCGCGCAGCGCGGGCAGGAGGCTCGTGCCCTCGTCGTCGGGCGCGCCGGCGTCCGCGGCGTCGACGAACGTCGCGAAGAGGTCGAGCAGGTCGCACGGCGTGCGGTCGAGGGACCCGGCGCGCACGGTGCCCGCCGGCCAGTGCACGACGAGCGGCACCGCGACGCCGCCCTCGTACAGGCGGCTCTTGCTGCCGCGGAACGGCGTCGCGGAGAGCGACGCCCAGCCGCGACCCACGGCGACGAAGCTCGACTCCGGACCGGGCGGGACGCCGTAGCCCGTGCGCACGGGCTCGCCGGCGCGCGTGAGCGCGGGCCGGATGCGCGTCTGCGGCGCGCGCGCGTCCGCGAGGCGCAGCGGCGTGGGCGGCGGGCGTGCCGGACGCACGGGACCGAGACTCGAATTCTCCTCCGCGGACGGGCCGTTGTCGGAGAGGAACACGAAGAGCGTGCGCTCGAGCCGACCGCGCGCTCGGAGGTGCTCGACGAGGCGGCCGAGCTCGCGGTCCATGCGGTCGACCATCGCGGCGTAGACCTCCATGCGCGACGCCTGCCAGCGCGGGTCGGGGACGTCGTCCCACGCCGGCACGTCGGGCGGGCGCGGCGCGAGGCCCCACGCCGGGTCGACGACGCCCGCGTCGACCTGGCGGACGCGGCGCGCCTCACGGAGCACGTCCCACCCGGCGTCGTAGCGCCCGCGGTAGCGCGCGATGTCCTCGTCGGACGCATGCATGGGCCAGTGCGGCGCGGACAGCGACACGTAGAGGAAGAGCGGGTCGTCGGGGCGTCGCGCGAGGTGCCCGTCGACGAACGCGAGCGCGCGGTCGACGTAGGCCGTCGTCGCGTGGAAGCCGGTCGTCGGCGCGACGGGCGTGTCGTCGAGCAGGAGGTACGGCGGGTCGTGGTGGCTGCCCGCGCCGCCGAGCATGCCGAAGAAGCGGTCGAAGCCGCGCTCGCGCGGTCGGCCGAGGGGCGCGCCACCGTCCGTCGGCGACGCGCCGAGGTGCCACTTGCCGACCATCGCCGTGCCGTAGCCGGCGTCGCGCAGCCGCTCCGCGATCGTGGGCACCGCGGGGTCGAGCGTGCCGCGGTAGCCGTCGACGCCGACGTCGTGCGCCATCCAGCCCATGTCCACCGCGTGCGGGTGACGCCCGGTGAGCAGGCTCGCGCGCGACGGGCAGCAGCGCGGCTGCGTCGCGAAGCGCGTGAAGAGCACGCCCTCCCGCGCGAGCGCGTCGAGCACGGGCGTCGCGATCTCGCCGCCTGTGCAGCCGAGGTCCGAGAACCCGAGGTCGTCCGCGACGACGAGCACGATGTCCGGTCGCGGTTCGGGCCCGGCGCGCGGCGGCGCGGCGCAGGTCACGAGGGCGGGCAGCGTCGCGAGCAGCGTGGCGAGGCGGGCGGAGCGCGCGGACGAGCGGGGAGCGAGGACGGGGAGCGACGACAAGACACGCCGGGGGCGACGCGCCGGGCGACCGGCCGTCGCGGGAGTCCGCCTCAAGGGGTGCGACCGCGGAGAGTCTATCCCCGATCGCGCGCCGCGCCTCGTCGCCTCCGGCAGCGCGTCGGGACCGTCCGGGCGTGGCTGGTATGCTGCCCCGCCCGCGTCCGCCGCGCCCGGCGACGCACGGACGGAAGGAGGAGGCCCGGTGAAGCGGATCCCGGCGACCTGCGTCGCGCTCGTGATCGCCGTGCTGGCCCACACGGGCTGCGGCACGATCGCCTCGCGGACGATGCCCGGCTACGACGGCCCGTGGATCTACAGCGGTACCGTCATGGACGTCGCCGCGGTGTTCGGCGGCGCCTCGGAGGGAGGCGAGGGCAGCATCGCGGCGCTCCTCATCTTCGACGTGCCGTTCAGCCTGGTCGCCGACACGCTGCTGCTCCCGCTGACGATCTACGAGCAGATCACCGGCCGGCGCAACCCCGAGGAGCCGGAGACCGGACCCGTGGGCGCGCACCCGGGACCGCCGTCGCCGCCCGGCGACGAACCACCCACGACGGAGGACGGACGATGACCCCTGACCCCACGCCGCGGCGGCTCGGCCGCGCCCTCGCCGGACTCCTCGTCGCTGCGCTCGCCGCGTGCGCCGGCCACGCCTACTTCGACGGCAACGCGCGCCTCGAGCGCGGTGACTACGCCGGCGCGATCCGCCGGTTCGACGCGGTGCTCGCCGCGGACCCCGCGCACTTCGGCGCGCTCCTCAACCGCGGCGTCGCGTACGAGCAGACGGGCCGTCTCGACGAGGCGCTCGCCGACTACGACGGCGTCCTGGCGCTCGTCCCGGACCTGGCGACGGCGCTCTACTACCGCGGGCACGTCTTCGCGAAGCAGGAGGACTACGAGCGGGCGGTGCAGGCGTACGACGCGGCGATCGAGCACGCCGACGTCTCCGCGACGGATGCCCAGGGGAACGTCGTCCGCGTCGACCTCGTCGCCGTCCACTACGACCGGGGCAACGCGCTCCACGAGCTCGGCCGGTATCGGGAGGCCGTCGAGAGCTACGACCGGGCGCTCGCGATCCGCCCGGGGTTCCCGCCGGCCGAGAAGAACCGACGGATCGTGAGCGGGAAGCTCGAGGACGGGTAGTCCCCGTCCGCCCTTGCTCCCGGTCCGTTCGCCGGACACCATGGCCGCCCGTGGGGCCGCCCGTGGGCGCGCGGCCCGCGGCACCGGACCCCAGGACGCGGGAGCGACCTCGTGACGAACCTCGACGTGATCAGGAAGGCCTACCAGGAGGTCGGCAGCGGCGACATGGAGGCCCTCCTCGCGCTCTGCGACGACGAGGTCACGTGGGTCGTCCAGGGCGCGGCCGGACGCTCGGGCGCCTATCAGGGCGTCGACGGCGTGCGCGAGATGCTCGCGCGCACGAACGAGCTCGTGAGCCTGCACTTCCACGCGCCGCGCGAGTTCATCGACGCCGGCGACAAGGTCGTCGTGCTCGGCGAGGCCGAGGGCAAGCTCAAGGAGACGGGCGAGCCCTTCAAGCACCGCTGGGTGAACGTCTTCACCATGAAGGGCGGCCGCATCACGACCTTCCGCAGCTTCGTGTGCCGCTGGCTCGGCGGCGAGGCGCCGCCGCCGATCACCTGGCAGTAGCCGTCGCGTCCGTCGCGCGGCGACCCCGGCGCGGCGTCCCTTCGCCTACCTGACCGACGTGGAGCTCAGCGAGGACACGCCCGAGGTCTGCACGCCGCGGAGCTTCGGGTCGCCGGCGTAGGTCACGTGCGAGGCGCCGCTCGCGTTCACGGTGAGGCCGTCCGTCGCGTGGAGGCGCACCTGGCTCGCGCCGCTCGCCGAGACGTCCGCCTCGCGCGCCGTGAAGCCGAGGAGCTGCGCGTTGCTCGCGCCGGACAGGCCGAGGTCGAGCGTGTCGCAGCCGCCGGTGAGCTCGACGCGGCTCGCGCCGGAGAGCCCGAACTCCGCGTCGCCCGCGCGGAGCCGCCCGTCGAGCGAGCTCGCGCCCGAGCACGACGCGCGGAAGCGATCCGGCGTGTCGATGTCCGTGAGGTGCGCGCGGCTCGCGCCGCTCAGCTCGATGCCCGTGAGCGCCGGCAGCGTGACGTCCGCGCGCAGCGTCACGTCGCGCAGGCTGTACGAGCCGCGCTTCAGCCCGAGCACGAGCGTGTCGCCCTCGACACGCACGTCGAGGTGCTCGACGACGTTGTCGTCCGTCTCGACGATCACCGAGAACGCGGCGCCCTGCACGACGTCCACGTCGAAGGCGTGGCTCGCCTCGACGCGGTCGAAGCCGGCGAGCGGCTCCTCCTGCGTGACGAGGAAGCCGGAGCCCTCGAGCGAGACCGACATGAAGCAGCCGGCGAGGGACGCGGCGAGGACGGCGACGAGCAGGGCGTGGAGGCGCGGCATCGGGGGAGCTCCGTCGGGTGGCGGCGGTGGGCGCGCGGGGGCGACCGCCGCGCGACGAGCGTCCAGCCTACCGTCCACGGGGCCGCGCGGGTCGGGGCGCGGGCGTGACGTCGCCCGCTACGGCCGCGTCGCGTCCGGCGGGAGCCGCAGGAGCATGTAGGTCGCGAAGAAGTCCTCGGGCGTCTTGGGGCTCTGCACGCCGAGCACGAAGGTGCCCGCCGGGTGCGCGGCGCCGTCGAGACCGCCGGGCTCGCCCGGCGCGGAGACCGTGAAGCGGCCGTTCTTGCTCAGGGAGAAGGTCGGGGGGAGGAAGTCCTCCCCGAGCTGCTCGACGTCGACGCCGCCGAGCGCCTGGTCGTCCCGGCGCACGATGCGCTCGTAGGGCGCGGTGGAGGTCAGCGACGTCGACCCGTCGAGGGCCACGACGTCCTCGATGTTCACCGTCTCGAAGTCCGGCACGACCGGCCCGCCGTCGAGCCACGGCAGGTACTCGAGCTCGTGCCCGACGAACGCGTAGTCGCCGCCCAGCGAGCCCGGCCCCATGCCCGACCCGCGACGCACGAGCACGACCTGCGAGAAGAGCCCCTCGCCCGGGCGCGGCGCGGTGTCGGCCGTCGCCCCGAGGATCACCGTCCCGTCGGCGCTCGGGAAGAAGCGCTCCGTCTCGCCGTCGAGGCTCACGAGCAGGCTGCCGTCGCCCTGCACGCTCCAGGTGCCCGGGATGTTGCCCTTGCCGACGGAGCGGTCGAAGGCGCCGCTCCCGCCGGGCTCGAAGCGCGACTCGCGCTCGGTGAGGGAGACGGAGCACGAGCCGTCGGCCTTCACGGTGAAGGTGCCGACGGAGTTGGCGCCGGCCATCTCGAGGGTGCTGCCGGTCTGGACGGCCTCGAAGCGGTGGTCGAAGACGTGGTACGTGCCGGCGAGCGCCGCGGGGGACGGCGCCGTGTCGGCCTTCTCCACGAAGAGCGCGGACCGCGTCGTCGTCTCGTCGCCGCGAACGACCTCGGGCACGAGCATCGAGCCGTCGGCCGCGACGAAGTAGGTCTCCGTGTCACCCGGCCCGACCTCGATCGTGATCCGGCGCCCGTCGGGCTCGTACGCCCACGTCCCGCCGCCGCCGCCCTCCGTGAGCGGGCCCGTCTCGGTCGACACGACGCCGAGCCCCGTGTCCGGGTCGTGACCGAAGAAGGCCGTGAGCTCCGTGCCCGAGAACGAGAACGTCCCCGCGCCGACGCCGGTGAAGGACACGCTCCCCGAGTCCCGGAAGAACTCGCGGTACGTCGAGGGCCCGGACATCTCGCGGATGACGTCGACGTCGTGTCCGAAGAACCAGTAGCTGCGGCCGTCGAGCGAGGGCGAGCCCTCGGGGACGACGGGCGTGAACGTCGAGAAGCCCGTGACCTGCACGGAGACCGTGTTCGACACGGCGTCGACGGCGACCGGCGTGAGGGTCTCGGTGCCCGTCGCGCCGCTCGTGTGCTGGACGACGACGTCGTCGGCGTCGGCGCCGACCGGGAGCCGGGATGCGTCGAAGGGGACGGTGACCGTCACGGGCGCCGAGAACGACGCGCCCGCGGGGCCGACGGAGAGCGTCGGGCCCGCCGCCTGCAGGCCCGTCGTCGCGACGGTCTCGGCGGGCGCCGACCCCAGCGCGAGGAGCACCGTGCCGTCGAAGGCGCCGGCCGGCACCGTCGCCGCGGCGCCCTCCACGCCGCTCTCCTCGTCGTCGACGGTCACCGTGCCGCCCGCGGCGCCGTCGACGAACGCGCCGACGAAGGTCTCGCCGCCGCCCGGCTCGCCGAGCGTCGCGCCGCGCACGTCGAGCTTGGCGGGCTTCGACTTCGCGGCCTTGATCTTCACGGAGACCTCGATCGTGTCGGCGTCCGTGCCGTCGTTCGTCACCTCGACCTCGAGGTCGCCGCCCTCGCCGGCCGTCGTCTTGACGACGTGGGAGGTCGGCTTGAGCTTGCCCTCCGTCGAGAGGTCGTCCTCGCCGAACGCGCCGAAGCGCGGCACCGCGTCGCTGCCCTTCGACGCGCGCGCCTTGAGCGTGAGCGTCGCGTTCGCGGGCGCGGCGAACGGCACCAGGACGGAGCCGTCGGCCGGGACGCTCTCGCTCGCCGACGCGCTGCGCGGCGGGCGCACCTTGAGCTTGAGCGTGTACTCGCCGATGCCGGTCGCGGCGACCGCCAGCGTGTACTCGCCGGTGGTCGGCAGCGGGAGCGCCGTGACGCGCACCTTGCGGTCCTGGTCGACGAACACCTTCGCGTCCGCGAGGTCCAGCGGCACGCGTCCCGGGTCCGTGACGACCGGCGCGAGGTCGAGCGGCGCCTTCTTCTTCGACGAGACGGTGAGGGTCAGCTCGCTGCCGGCGACGGCGCGGAACCGGAACACGTCGACCTCGCCGTCGGGCATGAGCGTGCCCTTCACGGTCGCGCGGTCCGGGAGCTCGACGTCGACGTCGGCGAGCAGGGCGGGCGTGAGGAAAAGGAGGCAGGCGAATCGGGCGAGTCGGAGTGCGCGCACGGATCGTTTCCGGAGGGGGACGGTTCGGCGCGATCCTACGGATGGGTGCGCGCGATCCGAGTGACGATCCCGACGCCGCCGCGCGTCGATCCGACGCCGCGCGACCTCGCTCTCCGGGACTCCTGTTCGCCCCGGCGCGCGCTCCTGCTGGAGGTCGCGAACGAGGCCCAGACGACGGAGACGCTCCCATGGATCGACGCAGGTTCCTCGAGGTGACGAGCGGCGCGGCCGCGCTCACGTGGCTCACGCCGCTGCCCGGGTGCTCGGCCCTCGGCGGGGATCGGCGCGGGGAGGAGGACTTCGATCCCGGTCCCTACGTCGTCGTGCGCGAGCACCTCGTGCTCGACGAGGAGGGCGCGACCTGGGTGCTCGACGCGGAGCGCCACCGGGTGATCCGCCTCGACGACCGCGAGCGTCCGGCGGGCGCCTTCGCCGAGCTGGGCGAGGAGACCGACGAGCTCAACCACCCGGTCGACGCCGCGGTGGGCACGGACGGGACGCTCTACGTCCTCGACCGCGGCAACGGCCGCATCCAGGCCTTCGAGCCGGACGGGGCGCACCGCACCGTGCTCGCCGGCGGGCTCTTCCTGCCGCGCGACCTCGTCCTGCACGACGGGCGGCTCCTCGTGTGCGACACGCTGCACCACCGCGTCGTGGCCTTCGACCTCGAGGGTCGGCTCGTGCAGGTGTTCGGCGACGGCGCCGACGGCAAGGGCGACGGGCGCGGCGTGCTCAACGCGCCGAGCGGGCTGGCCTTCGACCGCGAGGGGCGGCTCCACGTGCTCGAGACCGGGGACGCGTCGGTGCAGGTGTTCGCCGCCGACGGCGCGCCCGCGTTCCGCTACGGCGGCTTCGGCACGAAGCGCGGTCGCATGCTCCGGCCCGGTTCGATCTCCGCGGGCGGTCGCGGCCGGATGTTCATCGCCGACGCGACGGCCGACCGCGTGCACGTGTTCGACGAGGGCGGGCGCTTCGTCGGTCGCTTCCGCCCGGTGGACGCGGGCGGGGCGCCCGTCTCGCCCGTGCGCGTCGACCGCATGCCGGACGGCACGCTCTCCGTCCTCGCCGGACGCCACCCGTCGCCGCGGAGCGTCGTCCCCGCGACCTGATCCTCAGTCCACGGTCGCGCGCGCGGCCGCTCCCTCCAGTCCCCGGAGTCCCCATGGATCCGTTCATCGGTCAGATCATGCTCTTCGCCGGCAACTTCGCGCCCCGCGGTTGGGCCTTCTGCAACGGGCAGCTGCTCGAGATCCAGACCAACTCGGCGCTGTTCTCGCTCATCGGGGCGACGTACGGAGGCGACGGCAAGAAGACCTTCGCGCTGCCGGACCTGCGCGGCCGCGCGCCGGTGCACTTCGGCAAGGGCCCCGGCCTGACCGACCGCAAGCTCGGGGCGAAGGCCGGCGCGGAGACCGTGTCCCTCACCACCGACCAGATGCCCAAGCACTCGCACACCGTGAAGTGCAGCGACGAGCGCGGCGACAGCAACGACCCGCGCGACCGCTTCCCGGCCCGGTCGCGCACGAACCCCACCGACAACTACAAGAACGACTCGGACGGCACGATGAACGCCGGGATGATCGAGGGCGCGGGCGGCGGGGCGGCGCACGACAACATGCAGCCGTGCCTCGTCCTGAACTACTGCATCGCGCTCGTGGGCACCTACCCGTCGCGGAACTGACGAGGACGGGGCCCCCGACGGCAAGGCGCCTCTGACGGCAGGGCGCCCCTGATGATCAGGCGCCCCTCATGATCAGGCGCCTTCGGCGCGCTCGAGCGCCCGGAGGAAGACGCGCCGTGCCTCGGTGACGCAGCTCCGGCCGTCGGCGGCGCACGTCTCGCAGCGGGCCTCGGGCGACGCGGCGCGCTCGAGGAACGCGCGCATGCCCGCCTTGTCGCCGCGCGTCCCGAGGTCGTCGAAGGTCTCCTCCGGCACGGAGAAGCACGCGCAGAGCGGCGCGCCGACGTGCTTGGGCCGGACGGGCTCCCGCAGCTCGTCGCGCAGGGCGCGCTCCTGTCCCGCGTCGAAGTAGACGACGGCGCAGGCGGGGTCGGGGCACAGGAAGCCGCCGTCGGCGAAGCGCGCCGCGGCCTCGGGGAGCAGGCGCGCCCGCAGGGTGACGCGCGAGACGGGGACGCCGGCGCCGCCGCAGCCCGCCGGCGTCGGGCACCGCGGTCCGGTCGTCTCGGGCTCCTTGATGAACGCGCGGCTCACGCGGCCATCCTACGCCACGCGGGCGGCCGCGCCGCGGGCGCTCGTGACACGCCCGTTACAGCCGTGGAGCCGGCGCTCGCGTCTCATGGGGCGTGGGAGCGAACGCGCTCCCGTCCCACGGAGTCCGACCATGACCACCCCCCGCATCCTCGGCGCGGCGCTCGTCGCCGCCGCCCTCGTCCTGCCCCCGACCCCCGCGCTCGCCGGCTCGCCCGGCGGCGGCGACCGCTGCGGCCTCGCCCCCGCGCCGCGCGCCATCGACCTCGCGCTGTGCCTCGACACGAGCGGCTCCATGAGCGGGCTCATCGACTCGGCCAAGGAGAAGCTCTGGGCCATCGTGAACGAGCTCGGTCGGGCCGAGCCCGTGCCCGACCTGCGCGTCGGGCTGCTGACCTTCGGCAACGACGGCCACAACCCCGAGGACGGCTGGGTCCGGCTCGACGTGCCGTTCACGTCGGACCTCGACGCGATCTCCGCGCAGCTCTTCTCGCTCACGACGAACGGCGGGACGGAGTACGTCGGCCGCGTCGTCGACTACGCGACCGGGCAGCTCGAGTGGTCCGCGGACGACGCGCTCAAGATCGTCGTCGTCGCGGGCAACGAGTCCGCCGACCAGGACGCCGAGCGGCCGTTCCGCGACGTGTGCCGGCGCGCCGAGGCCGACGGCTTCCACGTGAACGCGATCTACTGCGGGAACCCGGAGGACGGGCTGGCGCCCGCGTGGCGCGACGTCGCCGTGCTGGGGAGCGGCTACTTCGCGACGATCGACAAGGACCACGGCACGCTCGCCGTCGCGACGCCGTTCGACGCGGACCTCGCGCGGCTCAACGCGGCGCTCAACGACACCTACGTCCCGTTCGGCGCCGGGGGCGCGGCCGGCGCGAGCAACCAGCTGCTCCAGGACAGCAACTCCCTGTCGATGAACTCGGCCGCGCTCGCCGACCGGGCCGTCGCGAAGGCCGGCAAGCTCTATCAGTGCGCGTGGGACCTCGTGGACGCCTGCACCTCGGAGGGCGTGGTGCTCGCGGACGTCGCGGCCGACGACCTGCCCGAGGTCATGCAGGGCATGCCGACGGCGGAGCGCGAGGCCTACGTGGCGGGCAAGGCCGCCGCGCGCACGGCGGTGCAGGCGGACATCGCCGCGCTCTCTGCGAAGCGCCGGGCGCACATCGCGCGCGTCGTCGCGGAGCGGTCGCTCGACGACGGCCGCGCCTTCGACACGGTGCTGCGCGACGCGGTCCGCGCGCAGGCCGAGGCGCGCGGTTTCGTGTTCCCCGCGCGGGCGGCGCTCGAGGCGGTCGACGCGACGCCCGTGGACCCGGGCGCGGTGCCGTCGACCGGCGCGCCCGCGCCCGCCGAGGGCGGCGTGCTCGCGGCGGCCGACGCGGAGGACGGGTGCTGATCCCGATCCCGACGGCCGGTCCCCGCGACCGGCCGCGTACGATGCGGCGTGATCCGGGCGGCCGTGCGCGACTCCGCGCGCGGTCGTCCGTCCGCGCGCCCCCGGAGCCCCGACCGTGACCGACGTGCTCGTCGTCGAGGACGACCCCGCCATCCGGCGCGGGCTCGTGGACGCGCTGGGCTTCGCCGGGCACGCGGTGCGCGAGGCGGACGACGGGCTGCTCGCCCTGCGCCTCGTCGAGGAGGCCGTGCCCGACCTCGTGCTGCTCGACGTCATGCTCCCCGGCGCCGACGGCTTCGAGGTGCTCGCCCGTCTGCGACGCACGCTGCCCGGCCTGCCGATCATCATGGTCACGGCGCGCGGCGCGGAGGAGGACCGCGTGACCGGCCTGACGAACGGTGCCGACGACTACGTGGTCAAGCCGTTCAGCGCCAAGGAGCTCCTGGCCCGCGTCGCCGCGGTGCTGCGTCGCGCGCCGGAGCGTCCCAAGGGCCTGCGCTCGTTCCGGCTCGGCGGGCGGCTCGTCGAGCTCGCGGCGCGCCGGGCGACGCTGCCCGACGGCGCGACCGTCGGCCTCTCGGAGCGGGAGACGGAGCTCCTCGCGTACCTCTCGGGCACCGGCGACCGGCCGGTGGGGCGCGACGAGCTGCTCGAGCGCGTCTGGGGGCTCGACCCGCGCGGGCTCCACACGCGCACCGTCGACATGCTCGTCGCGCGGCTGCGCGAGAAGCTCGCCGACGACCGTGACGAGCCCGCGCTCATCGTCACGGTGCGCGGCGCCGGCTACCGCCTGGGCGCCGTCGAGGTGCCGTCGACGTGAGGAGCACGCGGAGCCTCCAGGGCTGGTTCGGCGCGGGCGTCGCGCTGCTCACCGTCGTGCTCGTGTGGGTGACGGTCGTCGTGCTGCGGCTCGAGGGCGCGGAGCTCGACGCGCGCACCGAGACCGCGCGCCAGGAGCAGCTGCGCCTCGCGCTGTGGCGCATGGACTCGCGGCTCACGCCGCTCCTCGCGCGCGAGGCGGCGCGGCCCTACTTCGAGTACTCGTCGTACTACCCGCAGGAGCGCGCGTACACGCGCATGCTCCAGCCGCTCGACAGCCGCGAGGTGCTCACGGCGTCGCCGCTGCTCACCTTCGCGTCGGACGTCTTCCCGCTGCACTTCCAGGTCTCGCCCGACGGGACGTTCCGCTCGCCGCAGGTGCCGCGCGGGAGCCAGGCCGTGCTCGCGCTCCAGACGTGCATCGGCCCGGAGACGGCGGAGACGCACGGCGCGCGGTTGCAGGAGCTCGCGCGGCACACGGGGCACGCGACGCTCTCGGACGCGCTCGAGCGCTCGGAGGCGCGCCTCGAGTGCATGGACTTCGTGGAGCCCGAGCCCGCGCGCGACACGCTCGAGCTCGGCAAGCGCGCGCAGCAGGCGAAGCAGGCCGCGTCGAACGTGCTCGACGACGCGCAGGTGCTCGTGCCGGAGGGCCTGCCCGACCCGTTCGCCGGGCTGCCCGTCGTGGACGTCGGTCCGCTCGTCCCCGTGTGGATGGAGACCGGGGAGGACCTGCTCTACGTGCGGCGCGTGGACGTGGGCGGCGAGCGGCTCGTCCAGGGCTTCGAGGTCGACTGGCCCGTGCTCCGCGAGCAGCTCCTCGGCGAGGTGCGCGACCTGCTCCCCGACGCGCGGCTCCTCCCGGTGGACGGTCCGTCGCCGGACGACGGGGGGCTCGAGCTCGCCGCCGTGCCGGCCGTGCTGCAGCCGTCGTTCCCCGTCGCCGACGCGCCGGAGGGCATGACGCCGGTCCGCTGGGCGCTGCTGCTCGTGTGGGTCGCCGCGGGCATGGCCGTCGGCGCCGCCGGGCACACCGTGCGCGCCAGCCTCGCGCTCGGCGAGCGCCGCAGCCGGTTCGCCTCCGCCGTGACGCACGAGCTGCGCACGCCGCTCACGACCTTCCGCATGTACAGCGAGATGCTCGCCGAGGGCATGGTCACCGACGCCGCGCGCCGGCAGGAGTACCTCGACACGCTGCGCGACGAGTCGGACCGGCTCGCGCGGCTCGTCGAGAACGTGCTGTCCTACGCGCAGCTCGAGGACGGCCGCTCGCGCACGAAGGTCGAACGGTGCACGGTCGACGAGTTGCTCGACGGCGTGCGCCCGACGCTCGAGCGGCGCGCCGCCGACGCGGGCATGGAGCTCGCGGTCGACGTGGACGGCGCCGCCGGGCGGTCGCTCGAGACCGACCGGACCGCAGTGGGGCAGGTGCTCTTCAACCTCGTGGACAACGCCGCCAAGTACGCCGCCGGCGCGGACGACCGGCGCATCGAGGTGGGGGCCGCCGTCCGCGCCGACGAGCTCGTGCTCTCCGTGCGCGACCACGGCCCGGGCGTGGACCCGCGCGCCCGTCGCACGATCTTCGACGCGTTCGAGCGGCGCGCGCCCGAGGTCGCGCCCGGCGTCGGTCTCGGCCTCGCGCTGTCCCGCGCGTTGGCGCGCGAGCTCGGCGGCGAGCTCTCGCTCGACGGGTCGTGCGCCGACGGCGGGCGCTTCGAGCTCCGCCTGCCGCTGCGGGTTGCCGCGCCCGCTCAGTAGTCGGCGTCGTGGCAGGCGGCGCAGGACGCGTCGATGCGGTCCACGAGCGTCACGAGCAGCAGCTCGTCGACCGCCTCGGCGCGGGACGCGGACGCGAGCTCGAGGGCCGTCTCGCGCGTGTCGGCGGCCAGGTCGCGCCACGCCTGGTCGGGCCCGTGGAGCACGACGACGTTGGCGAGCTCCGCGACGACCTCCGACCAGCTCTCGACCCGGCGCAGGCGGTTCCGCTCCTCGACGTCCTCGAGGGCCTCGCGCACCCGCGAGAAGCTCCCGGCGAGGCCGGTCATGAGGCTCTCGACGGGCGCCACGGTCTCGAAGACGGCGAGCGACCCGGGCCGGTCGCCGCCCGCGGCGGTCGCGCCGGCGTCCTGGGCGAGGCGGCGGCGGTCCCCGGCGGGCCCGTCGTCGGAGCGGGAGGGGAGCGCCACGAAGGCGACGAGCGCGGCAGCAAGCGCGACGAGGACGGCGAGACGGGACATGGGCGGGCTCGATCGGGTGCCGGGACGACGCGCGCGACGGTCGGCGCGACGACGGGATGATCGCCCGTCCGCGGCGCGCGGGGCGTCACGCGCGGGTAACAGGCGAGGCGCGCCCGCGGCCGAGGGGCGCCGGCCTCCTGGCTCCGGGCCGGCCTCGCCTGAAACGAATTGCCGTGGTGCGGGAGACCCCGAGCGCTACCATCCGCGTCTCGTCACGGGGGGCCGCGGTCCGGGAGACGCCGGACGACGCCTCGCGCGGCGGACCGACCGGCCCGACGCAACCGGGCCCGACGCAACCGGACGCGGGTCCCGGGCGAAGGGCCCGCGACGACGCTCGCAGGCAGCGCGAGGTCGCCGCCTCCCGGTGAGTGCCACACCCCCTTCCCGCCTCCCTCCGATGACCGACGCGGTACCCTCCCACGCCGGCCACCAACCCGGCGCCACGCCCGCCCTGAGCGGGCCCGCCACGCCCCTCCGGCGGCTCCTGGCCCTGCTCCGGCCCGACAAGGGCGACCTCATCGCCGTCGCGGCCTTCGCGGTGGCGGTCGGGGTCCTCCTGCTCGCGACGCCCATCTCCGTCCAGGCGCTCGTGAACTTCGTCGCGATGGGCGGCGCGCTCCAGCCGCTCATCGTCGTCGCCGGGCTGCTCCTCCTCGGCCTCACGCTGGCCGCCGTGCTCTCGGCGCTCCAGACCTGGACGGTGGAGCTCGTCCAGCGGCGGATCTTCGTGCGCATGGTCGCCGACGTCGCCGCCCGCCTCCCGCGCGTGCGCTTCAGCATCTACGACACGCGCTACGGGCCCGAGGTCGTCAACCGCTTCTTCGACATCATCACGATCCAGAAGTCGAGCGCGTTCCTGCTGCTCGACGGCCTGTCGATCCTGCTCAGCGTGCTCGTCGCGCTCGTCGTGCTCGCGTTCTACCACCCGCTGCTCTTCGCGTTCGACGTCGTGCTGCTGGCGATCATCGCGACGATCGTGCTCGGGCCGCTGCGCCGCGGCACGACCACGGCGATCGCGGAGAGCAAGGCCAAGTACGCGGTCGTCGGCTGGTTCGAGGAGGTCGCGCGCAACCCGCACGTGTTCAAGTCGGGCGGGTCGGAGCAGTGGGTGCACCGCGAGGCGGACCGCCTCGCCAACGACTACCTCGACAAGCGCGCCGCGCACTTCAAGGTGCTCTTCCGACAGGTCGTCGCGGCGCTGGGCCTGCAGGTCGTGTCGAGCGTCGCGCTGCTCGGCATCGGCGGACTGCTCGTCATCAACGGCGCGCTCACGCTCGGCCAGCTCGTCGCCGCGGAGGTCATCGTCACGCTCGCCGTGAGCTCGGTGGCCAAGCTCGGCAAGCACCTCGAGAGCTGGTACGACCTCATGGCCGCCACCGACAAGGTGTGGCAGCTCCTCGAGCTCGAGGTCGAGGACGAGGGGACGGTCGACGGACGGGACGCCGACGAGGCGGGCGCGCGCGGCGCCGCCGTGCAGGTGCAGTCGCTCGCGTGGGCGCACCCGACGGGCGCCGTGCTCTTCTCGGGGCTCGACCTCGACGTCGCGGCCGGCGAGTGCGTCGCGGTGTCCGGGCCCGTCGGCGCGGGCAAGAGCGTCCTGCTGCAGGTGCTGTGGCGCGCGCGGCGGCCGACGCACGGCGCCGTCCGCGTCGACGGCGTCGACCTGCGCGACTACTCGCCGACCGCGCTGCGCCGCATCGCCGCGCTCGTGGGCGCGAACCCCGACGTGGTCGTCGGCACGCTGCGCGAGAACGTCACGCTGGGACGCGAGGGCGTCACCGACGCCGACGTCCGCGACGCGCTCGACCGCGTGGGCCTGCGCGAGCGCGTGAGCCTCCTCCCCGAGGGGCTCGACACGCCGCTGCGGCCCATCGGCCAGCCGCTCTCGGGCGGGGAGACGCGACGCCTGCTCCTCGCGCGCGCCCTCGCTGACCGGCCGCGGATCATCCTGGTGCAGGACCTCCTGGACCACATGGAGGCCGACGAACGCCGCCGCCTGCTCGACGTCATGCGCGAGGACGGCCGCACCGTGATCGTCGTCTCGAACGCGCCGGACATCCACGAGCGCTGCGACCGCGTGCTCGACCTCGGGCCGCCGTCGGCGGATCCCACCGCCTCCTTCGTGGAGGCCGCGTCGTGACGCCCGCGCCCCGCATCACCGCGCTCGACCGGGTGCCCGCCCCGCGCGCGTCCCGCTGGCTGGCGCGCGCCGTGATCCTCATGATCGTCGTGCTGCCCGTCGCGCTGCTCGTCGTGCCGTGGACGCAGACCGTCTCGGGCGCCGGCCGCGTGACCGCCCTCGACCCCATCGACCGCACGCAGATCCTGCCCGCGCCCGTCTCGGGCCGGCTCGTCGAGCTGAACGTCCGCGAGGGCTCCCGCGTGTCGCTCGGGGACGTGCTCGCCGTCATGGCGGACCAGGACCCGCAGTACGCCCAGCGGCTCGAGCAGCAGTACCAGTTCGCCACGAACAAGGTGCAGGCGGCCAAGGACCAGGTGGACTTCTACGAGCAGCAGCTCGGGTTCCTCCAGGACGCGCGCGAGCAGGCGCTCGAGGGCGCGCGCTTCGAGCTCAACGGCGCCATCGAGAAGGTGCGGGCCGAGGAGCAGAAGCTCGAGGCCGCGGAGGCCGAGTACGAGCAGAAGCTCGCGGACCGCGAACGCAAGTGGCGGCTGTTCCAGGAGCGCGTCGCGAGCGAGCTCGACTTCCAGAAGGCGGAGGCGGAGTCCCGGTCGGCGAAGGCCAAGGTCGAGGCGGCCAAGGCGGAGGTCGAGCGGGCGCGCAACGACGAGAAGGCCAAGATGGCCAGCATGGGCAAGACGGGCTCGGACCTCGCCGCGAAGATCGAGTCGACGAAGTCGGCGCGGGAGGAGGCGCGTGCGAAGGTGGCGCTCGCCGAGAAGGAGCTCACCGAGGCGATGACGAAGCTGGAGCGTCAGAAGACCCAGACGGTCAAGGCGCCCCGGGACGGCACGATCCTCCGCGTGCACGCCGCGAACTCCGCGGACCTCCTGTCGCAGGGCGACCCGCTCATCGAGCTCATCCCCGACACGGACGCGCTCGCGGTCGAGCTCTGGGTGCGCGGCAACGACGCGCCGCTCGTGACGCCGGGGCGGAAGGCGCGCCTCCAGTTCGAGGGCTGGCCGGCCGTGCAGTTCGCGGGCTGGCCGTCCGTGGCGGTCGGCACCTTCGGCGGCGTCGTGGCGGTGGTCGACGCGCTCGCCGCGTCCGACGGCCGCACGCGCGTGCTCGTCGTGCCCGACCCCGACGACGAGCCGTGGCCGGACATGCCGTACCTGCGCCAGGGCGGCCGCGCGAACGGCTGGCTGCTGCTCGAGGACGTGAGCCTCGGCTACGAGATCTGGCGCCAGCTCAACGCCTTCCCGCCGAGCGTGCGCGGCGCACCCGCGGACATGGACGGCTCGGAGCCCGCGAAGCCCTCCGGCGGCAAGAAGAAGAGCGGGGACAAGTCGTGACCGCGACGTCCGTGGGACGCCGCCTCCTCCTCGCCGTGCTCGGACTCGCCGCCGCGGGCTGCGTGGCGACGCCGGTGCCCACGCGCGCCGCGCCGCCGCCGGTCGGACCCGAGCTGCTCACGCACTTCCGGATCGAGCGTGCGCCGGCCGACGACGCCGCCGCGACGGGCGGCCCGCACGTGCTCGGCACGCCGGACGCGGCGCGCGCCGGCGGTGACGTCGTCACGCTCGAGGACGTGCTGCGCTCCGTGGAGACGCACTTCCCGCTCGTGCTCGCCGCGTACGAGGAGATCGGCATCGCCGCGGGCAAGGCGGAGGCCGCGGCCGGCGCGTTCGACACGCGGCTCACGTCGAAGGGCGCCTTCGAGGTCGACGGCTACTACGAGAACGACCGCATCGACGTCGCCGTGGAGCAGCCCACGACGTGGTGGGGCACGCGCTTCGAGGCCGGTTGGCGGCGCGGCGACGGTGACTTCGCCGTGTACGACGGCAAGGCGAAGACGAACCGCGACGGCGAGCTGCGCGCGGGCCTCACGGTGCCGCTGCTCCAGGGCCGGACGCTCGACCCCGAGCGCGTGAAGCTCCTCCAGGGCGGCATCGAACGCGACCGCGCGTCGCCCCTCGTGCAGGAGAAGCGCCTCGCCGCGACGCGCAAGGCGGCGGCCTCCTACTGGAAGTGGATCGCGGCGGGCGAGAAGCGCCGCATCGCCGCGTCGCTGCTGCAGCTCGCGGAGGACCGGCAGGGTCAGGTGCAGACGGCGGTCACCGAGGGGCAGCTCGCCGAGATCAACCTCGTGGACAACGAGCGCCTCATCGTCGACCGGCGCTCCAAGCTCGAGGCCGCCGAGCAGGTGCTGCGGCAGGCCGCGATCGAGCTCTCGCTCTACTGGCGCGACGACACCGGCGAACCCGTCGTGCCCACGGACGACGAGCGCCCCGCGACGCTGCCGGACCCGCGAGCGCTCGACGCCGTGCTCGTGGAGGGCGACGAGTACCTCGCGCTCGCGCAGCGCCCGGAGCTGCGGCGTCTCGAGCTGGAGATCGAGGCGATGCGGCTCGAGCTCGAGCTCGCCGGCAACGACCTGCTCCCCAAGCTCGACTTCGGCGTGTTCGGCTCGCAGGACTACGGCGGCGCGGTGAACTCGCCCGACGACAAGGACCCCTTCGAGCTCAAGGCGGTCGTGAGCTTCGACGTGCCGCTCCAGCGGCGCAAGGCGCGCGGGCAGCAGAGCGTCGTCGACGGCAAGCTCGCGAAGATGGAACAGGAGCTGCGCTACGCGGCGAGCCTCGTCGTCGCCGAGGTGCGCGACGCGGTGGCGGTGCTCGAGCAGACGCTCGCGCGGCTCGAGCAGGCGCGCACGAACGTGCGGCTCGCGCACGAGCTCGAGGAGGCCGAGCGACTGCAGCTCGAGCTCGGCGAGAGCGACCTCTTCCGCGTGAACGTCCGTGAGCAGCAGACCGCGATCGCGGAGGCGGGCCTCGTCGACGTGCTCGCCGAGCACTTCGTCGCGCTCACGACCTACCGCGCGGTGCTCGGCGTGCCCTACGACGAGGTCGTCGCGGGCGCGCGCGTCGGCGGGGACTGACGCCGGGCGGGTCGGGCGGGTCAGGCACGTCGGAGCATGGCCGCGGCCACGGCCGCCATGAGCACCGCGGTCAAGGAGAGCAACCGCCAGTCGTCCATGATCGGGACCGCGGCCTCGATGACGCGCACGGTGAACGTGCACTGCGACGCATTGCCCGAGTCATCCGTCGCCGTGCACGTCACGACGGTGTCGCCCAGCGGGAACACCGAGCCCGACGGCGGGATGCAGACGATGGACGGCGAGGGGTCGCACGCATCCGTCACGCTCGGTGAGAAGGAGACGGGCACCGGACCCGTCGCCACCTCGGCGACGTCCTGCGGGCAGGTGATGACCGGGGCTGTCGTATCGACGACCTGGACGGTGAACGAGCACTGACTCGAATTGCCGCCCGCATCGGTGGCGGTGCAGGTGACGCGGGTCGTGCCGGGTGGGAACACGCTCCCCGACGGCGGGGAGCAGTCCACGACGGGTGACGGGTCGCACGGGTCCGTGGCCGTGACGACGAACGTGACGATGTCACCGGCGGGGGACGTGCACTCCACCGTGATGTCGTCGGGGCAGGTGAGCTCGGGAGGCGAGAGGTCGGACGTCGTCACGGTCACCGGAAAGGTGCACATGTCGGTGTTGCCCGAAGCGTCGGTGGCGACGCAGGTGACCACGGTCGTGCCGACCGGGAAGAGGCTCCCCGACGGCGGGATGCAGACGACCGACACGCCCGCGTCGCAGACCTCGAAGACCGAAGGCGAGTAGTCCACGACCGTGCCGCCGCTCCCCGCGCAGTCGACCACCTGCGAGCCGGGGCAGGTGAGGACGGGCGGGGTCGTGTCCTCGACAGTGACGTCGAACGTGCACATCGACGTATTCCCGGAAGCATCGCTCGCCGTGCACGTGACGGTCGTCGTGCCCACGGGGAAGGCACTTCCCGAGGGCGGCGTGCAGACGACCGCGGGAGACGGATCGCAGACGTCCGTGACCGACGGTGAGAACGTCACGGCGGTGCCTCCGGAGCCGGTGCACTCGACGGTCATGTCGGACGGGCAGTCGATGACGGGCGCCGTCGTGTCCTCGACCGTGACGGTGAACGTGCACGGAGTCGTGTTCCCCGCCGCGTCCGATGCGAAGACCGTCACGGCCGTGTCTCCGAGCGGGAACGTGCTGCCCGACGGCGGCGCGGCGACGACCGCGGGCGCAGGATCGCAGAGGTCCGAGACGGCCGGGGTGAACGTCACGACGGCGCCCGCGGGGCTCGTGCCCTCCGTGACGACGTCCGCCGGGCAGGTGAGGTCGGGCGCGATCGTGTCCACGACGATCACGTCGAACGAGCAGCGGGAGGCGTTGCCGGCGGCATCCGTCGCGGTCACGGTCACGGAGGTGGTCCCGTGCGGGAAGGCACTGCCCGACGGCGGGACGGCGACGACGACGGGCCCCGGGTCGCAGAGGTCGACCGCCGAGACGTCGTAGTCGACGACCGTCCCGGCGCTCCCCGCGCACTCGACCGTGATGTCCTCCGCGCACGTCAGGACGGGGGCCATGTCGTCGCAGCCCCAGCGTGCGAGGTAGCTGTCGCCCGAGTCGACGGCGCTCAGGAACGAGCCGCCGACGTAGAGCGCGGGGCCCCCGCAGCCGCCGTCGTCGAAGCTCGTGAGCGACAACACCGTGCTCAGGACTCCGCTCCCGAGCGCGGACCAGTCGGAGCCGTCCCAGGCGGCCATGAACGCCGCAGGCACGCCGCCTGCGTCGTCGAGCGACGTGGCCGCGAACAGCCGCGGTCCCGTCCCGTCGTCCAGGGCCGCGAGCGCGGTGACGGCTTGGTCGGTCCCGTCGCCGAGGGCGGACCAGCTCGTCCCGTCCCACGCGGCGATGTTGTTGCAGAGCACGCCGCCCGCCAGGAAGAAGGCGCCGCCGACGTAGAGCTTCTCGCCGGACCCGTCGTCGAAGACCTCCAGAGACCTGACCGAGGACGTCGTCCCCACGCCCGATCCGAGCGGCGACCATGCGCTGCCGTCCCAGCGCGCGACCTTGCGTGCCGACACCCCGCCGGCGTTGACGAACGCCCCGCTCGCGTAGAGGCCCGGTCCGTTGCCGTCGTCGTAGGTCTCGAGCGCCCAGACGGAATCGTCGACTCCGCTGCCGAGCGGCGACCACGAGGTGCCGTCCCAGCGCGCGATGAAGCCGGCGGGTGCGCCGCCGGCCATGTTGAAGCTCCCGCCCGCGAACAACGCCGGTCCGGAGCCGTCATCGTGGACGTGCAGGACGCGGACCGTGCTGTTCACGCCGCTCCCCAGGGCGGACCAGGTGCTCCCGTCCCACCGGGCGACGCGCCCGACGGGGGCTCCGCCCGCCGTCGAGAGGTTGCCCCCGACGTAGAGTGCAGGACCGCTCCCGTCGTCGAAGCTCGCCAAGGCGAACACGGCTCCTGCGACGCCCGTCCCCAGCGGGCTCCAGCTGCTGCCGTCCCAGCGCGCGATGCCGTTCACCGTCAGGCCTTCGACGGTGGTGAACCAGCCGCCGACGTAGAGTGCCGCTCCCGTGCCGTCGTCGTGGACGGTCAGCGCCTCCACGTTGCCCGTCAGGCCGGAGCCGATCGTCGACCAGCTCGTCCCGTCCCAGACCCCGAAGTGGCTCACCTCGACGCCGCCCGCGGTGTCGAAGTCGCCCCCCATGAAGAGGCGCGGCCCGTTGCCGTCGTCGAAACCCGCGAGGGCACGGGCGTCCGAGTTCTGGGGGATCCCGCCGGCGAGACCTGACCACGCCGTCCCGTCCCACTTGCGGATGCCTTCCTCGGTGGCTCCTCCCGCGGGGCTCCCCGTATCGCCGCCGACGTAGAGCGCGCTTCCCGTACCGTCGTCGTACACGGTCATGGCGCGCACACTGTCCTCGGTCCCCGACCCGACGGCGGACCAGGCGGTGCCGTCCCACCGTGCGACGTTCTCGGCCGGGACGCCTCCCGCCGTGTCGAAGTCACCGCCGACGTAGAGAGCGGGGCCGGTGCCGTCGTCGAAGACCGCCATGGCCCTGGCTCCGGGGGAACCGGTCCCGACGGCCGACCAGGTCGCCCCGTCCCAGCTCGCGATCTTGCTGTTGGAGGTTCCCCCCGTGTCGAAGGACCCCGCGGCGTAGAGTCGGACTCCCGTGCCGTCGTCGAACGAGCTCAGCGCGGAGACCGAGCTGCTCGATCCGCTCCCGAGCGCGGTCCAGGTCGAGCCGTCCCAGCCCGCCACCCGGAAGAGTCCGCCGGAGGTGAAGCTTCCTCCTGCGAAGAGCTGCTGGCCGCCGCCGTCGTCGACCGTGGTCAAGGACAGCACGACGGAGTTGAACGCGCTCCCCATCTCCGACCAGGAAGAGCCGTCCCATCGGGCGATGTTCTTCGCCGGAACGCCCCCGGCGCTCGAGAACGATCCGCCGACGATGAGCGCGGGGCCGCTGCCGTCGTCGAACACGGTCATGGCCACGACCACACCTTCGACCCCGCTGCCCAGCGCGCTCCAGGTCACGCCGTCCCAGCGGGCGATGCCTCTCGCCGCGACGCCGCTCGCCGCCGAGAAGTTGCCGCCCACGTAGAGCGCAGGCCCGGTGCCGTCGTCGTGGACCACCATCGCCTCGGGGAATCCGGCGAAGCCGGGTCGACCCCCGAAGGTGGGGAGCCACGACGGCTCGCAGGTCCCGCTCGTGGAGAGCGCGAGCGGCCCGACGGGGATCCGACCGGTCGACGTCGCGGTGCTGACCGCGGCGCTCGCGAGAGGCTTGCCGGCCCCCGTCCCGAACGCGCTGACGTGGAGCACGTCCGCACCGTGCGGCAGACGGATCTCGATCGCGTAGCGCCCCTCCGCGTTCGTGACCGCTTCGCCTCCGGCGCTCGTCACGACGACAGCACCGGCAACGGGGGAGCCGTCGCCCCCGATCACCGTGCCTTCGACGGTGATCTCGCGGCTCCCGGACACGGCCGGGCGTGCTTCCCCGGCCGCTCGTGGCGGGTCGTGCGGCAGGCCCTGTGCTCCGGCCGTACCGGCGATCCCGAGGACTCCCGCGACGACCAGCGCGGCGACGCTGCTCCGACGGCCCATCCGTACCCTCGTCATCCGCTTCTCCCGACCCTCTCTTGCCAAGTCCCCCGGTCGCTGCGGCGAGTCCGGGGCAACGAGTCCGAGTCGGGACCGCGCGATCGCGATCGACCCGGCGCGCGCCCAAGGTATCCGATGTCGCCTTCGCCGTGGGGCGGGAGGAGCGTCGGCGGCTGGCGGCCATGCCCGGCTGAGCGGCCCCGGTCCGGTCCAGGCGGCTTCGCGTCGGCGACAGGCGGGGGTGGTACCCTGCGCGCGAACGGGCCCGCTGTCGTCTCCGGCCGCGAGCGCCTGTCCGCGAGGGAGGCGCAGGCGACATGACCCAGTCCGCGACCCCGCGGCCATCGCTCGGACGGTTCGTCGCCGTCTTCGTGCTCGGGTTCACGATCCTCCAGACCGTCCTTCACCTCCCGTGGGTCGAACGGTCGCTCCTCGAGCCCTATCTCGAGCTGAGCGCGCGGACCGGGAGCTTCGTGCTCTCCCTGCTGGGCTTCGGAACCGACGCGTCCGGGACGAGCATCGCCTCGGATTCGTTCGCGGTGGAGGTCCGGCGGGGCTGCGACGGCACGGGTGCGATGGCGCTCTTCGTGGCGGGGGTCGCGGCCTTTCCTGCGAGTCTCCGTGCCCGCGTCCTCGGGATCGGAAGCGGGCTTGCGGTCATCGTCCTCGTGAACATCGTGCGGGTCGTGAGCCTGTTCTGGATCGGTGACGCGCACCCCGAGTACTTCGATCGCGCGCACGGCGAGATCTGGCAGGCGACGTTCGTCGTGCTCGGGTTCCTCCTCTTCCTGTCGTGGACCTCGTTGGTCACGCGTGCGCCGGGCCGAGGTCGCGTCTGAATGGCCCGTCACGCGACCGGCCCGGTACGGAACCTCGTGTTCGCGAGCGTCGTGTTCGCCTGCGTCCTGCCGTGGGAGGCGGCGGACGTCGCCTACCGTCATGCTTTCCAGGCCGTCGCGAACGTGACCGTGGCGCGCGTCCACGAGCGATCCACCGGAGAGCTCTGCTCGTTCTCCGACTTCGCCCGGCCCGACTCCGGTGCGGACACGAAGATCCTGACGTCGGGCGGAGGGACCTCGGCGGGGCGCCTCCGACTGCTGAGCGTGCGACGGAAGTCCTTCCTCCCGTTCGCCCTGCTCGTCGCGTTGGTCGTGACGTCCGGCGCAGGCCCGCGCTCCGTGCTCGGGCGACTGGCAGCGACGGCGCTCGTCCATCACGCTGTCATGCTCGTCAGGCTCGGCGTCTTCCTGTCCGGGACGGGGCACGGCGAAGCGGGTGCGTCAGGCTCGTCGCTCCTCGTCGCGGTCGTCTATCGCAGCGACACCGTCTCCTGGATGGTCACACTCTCTTTGTGGGCGGCCTCGAGCTGGGGCGACCACTGGGCGGGTCCTCCCGCCGAGCACGAGGGTGGACGACGCGAGCCCGCGTCGACATCGACCGGGCGCTGAACTCAGCCGAGGAACCCGACGCTCGGCGCGGCGCCGAACAGCGCGTCGGCGTCGAGGCCGAGCCAGCGCGCGGCGGCCTCGGCGAAGACGGCGCGCGGTTCGACGGTCGGCCGGACGTCGCCGTCGAGCAGGTCGTCGAGGTCCGGCGGCGGGCCGTGGAGTCCGCCGCGGACGTCGCCGCCCAGCGCGAACCACGGCGCGGCGGCGCCGTGGTCCGTGCCGCCGCTGCCGTTCTCCGCGACGCGCCGGCCGAACTCGCTGTACACGAGCACGAGCGTGCGGGCGTCGCTGCCGTCCGTCGCGAGGTCGTCGAGGAGCGCCGTCGTCGCGCGGGCGACGCGGTCCAGCAGCGCGGCGTGCGTCCCGGCCTGCACCGCGTGCGTGTCGAAGCCGCCGACGCTCGTCCACTGGACGCGGGGGCCGCCGTCGGCGCGGACGAGACGCGCGGCGAGCGCGAGGCGCTCGGCGAGCGGATCGTCCGGGTAGCCGGCGCCGACCGGGGTGCGCGCGAGCATCTCCGCGAGCTCGGCGGAGAGGTCGTAGGTGTCGCGCGCGACGGCGGCGAGGCGCGCGGCGAGCGGCGGAGACGTCGCGTCCCGCCCGTGCGCGACGTCGCCCGTCATCGCCCGTCGGTCGCGAGACGCGGCGTCACCCGCCGACGCGCTCGCGAGCGCGGACAGGTCGGCGACGCCGCCGGACGGCGACGCGGCGACCGCGAGCCCGTCGGTCCCGGCGAGCGTCAGTCCGTCGCGGCGCGCGCCCTTGAGCACGAGCGGCGCCTCCTCCGCGCCGAGCGCCAGCCCGGGCAGCGTCGCCGCGCCCGCGTCGTCGAGCGCGCGGCCGACCCAGCCGGTCGTGCGGTCGTCGCGCCGGCCGGCGTGCACCGTGTCCCGCGCGGAGAAGTGGCTGCGGTCGGGCGCCGCGAGGCCCACGCCGCGCAGGACCGCGAGGCGTCCCTCGTCGAAGAGGCGCGTCCACGGCGCGAGCGACGGGTGCAGCGCGGTGAGCTCGTCGAGGCGCGGCAGCGTCGGGCCGGACAGGGCGAGCCGCGGCCGCGCGGCGCGGTACCGGTCGTCCTCGACAGGGACGACGGTGTTGAGGCCGTCGTTGCCGCCGTCGAGGTAGAGGAGCACGAGGCGGCGGTCGCGCGCACCGCGGTCGGTCGGCGCGTCGAGCGCGCGCGCGAGCGACCACGGACAGCCCGCGACGACGCTGGCGGCGCCGAGCAGGCCGAGGAGCTCGCGGCGGGTCGGGCGGGGGGCGTGCGTCATGAGAGATGCGCCTCCGGGAGGCAGAGCGCGGCGTGCAGCAGGTCGCGCCGGCGGTCGTCGCCGATGACGTGCGCGGGGAGGGCGGTGTCGAGCGCCGCGGCGCGCTCGGGGGGGAGGTCGTCGAGGCCGAGGAGCGCGAGCGCGCGGGCGGCGTCGTCCGGTGCGTCGCCGCCGAACAGCCGCGCGACGAGCGACCCCGTCGGCGCGAAGAGCCGCGCGAGCGCCGCGTCGTCGAGCGCGCCCGCCTGCCGCGCCGCGAAGTCCGTGCGCGCGATCCACGCGGCCGCGTGGATCCACGCCTCCCCGCCGGCCCAGCCCTGGACGCCGGGCGGCTCGAAGAGGCGCTGGCCCATGGCGTCGCAGGCGCGCGCCGTCGCGACGAGGTCGGGGTGCGTGCCGAGACCGCGGAGCGTCGCGACGACGAGCTCCGCCGGGGAGCGCACGAGCGACCGCCGCGCCTCCGCCGCGTGGAACGCCCGCGAGCCGAGCAGCGTGCGGAGCAGCCACGCGACCTCGAGGTCGTGCGCGCGCCAGCGCTCGGCGAGCAGGTCGAGCACGTCGTCGGCCGGCGCGGGCGACACGTAGGCGCGCCAGAACTTCCCGGCGAGGAAGCGCGCGCACCGCGGCTGCGCGACGGCCACGCGGCACAGGTCGTCGCCGTCGTCGATCGTCTCGCCGAGCACCCGCTTGGGTCGCGGGTCGTGGTGCTCGGCGACGTGCGCGAACGCGCCGTCGCGGATCGTCCAGCCGGTGAGCGCGCGCGCCGCCTCCTTCACGTCGGTCTCCGAGAAGCGTCCGACGCCCAGCGTGAAGAGCTCGAGCACCTCGCGCGCGAGGTTCTCGTTGGGCGCGCTCCGGCGGTTGCTGTCCCCGTCGAGGAATCGCAGCATCGCCGGGCCGCGCACGACGCGGCGCAGCAGCTCGCCGAACGGGCCGCCGCCGTGCTCCACGAAGAGCTGGTGCTGGTCGAACAGCGCGGGCAGGTCGCGCGTCTTGCTCTGCGCGCACGCGAAGTGGTCGTGCAGGAGGAGCGCGAGGCGGCTGCCCGTCGCGCGCCCGTCGCGGACGAGCTTGCCGAGCCACCAGCCGGCGAGCGCCTCGCGGTCCGCCGTGCGCGCGAGGCGCCGGCCCAGCGCGCGCTGCTCCGCCTCGAGCCGGGTGTCCGGCGGCGCGAAGAGCGCGTCGAGCGCCTCCGCGGGGGAGCGCGCCGCGCAGGCCGCCGTCTCCTCGCGCGACGCTCCGCCGAGCGCGCGGCGCAGCAGGTGCGCGGCGCGGTCGGCGGTCCACGGGCCGTCGTACGGGGCGAGCGCACGCGCGGGGTCGGCGGGCGTCGGCGGGAGCGCCGCCCGCGCCGCGGCCCTCGTCGTTCCCCGCGTCCCGGCGGTCATCGCGTCGTGACCTCGAGCGCGAGCTCCCACAGGCCGTCGTGCAATCGGGCGTGCGCGCGGAGGTCGTCGAAGAGCCCG
>JAUIEF010000172.1 GCA_030428785.1 bacterium | reverse complement strand
CCCCGCCGCCCAGATCCCGAGGCTCACGAGGATCTCGTTCGCCGTCGGCACGTACTCCACGACCTCGCCGAGCGGCGACGGGATGAAGCCGGGGATGACCATCCCCATGCAGTTCTCGATCCAGATGCCGACGATCGCGAGCACGCACGCGCTGTAGAGCACGATCGTGCGGGCCGACCTCGCCGGCAGGTAGAGCATGAGCAGCGCGCCCAGGTTCAGCGCGAGCGACGTGCGGATCCACGGCACGAGCGCCGACCGCCCCTCCAGCCCGAAGAAGAGGTAGCGCACGGACGCCGCGTGACTCGTGCCCGAGTAGAACGCGGTGAACAGCTCCGCGGCCAGCAGGAACATGTCGACGGACAGCGCGACCGTCACGATCGTCTTGAGGCGCCGGAACGACTTCGCCGGCGGCTCGTAGGACGTGAACCGGTCGAGGACCGCCAGCGTGATGATGAGGAACGACGGCCCGACGACGAACGCCCGCGCGATGAACCGCGGCACGAGGATCGCGGAGTTCCAGAAGGGCCGCCCCGCGAGGCCGACGAACAGGAAGCAGGCGATCGTCCACACGAGGACCGCCCAGCCGACGGCCACGATGACGAACGGCACGTAGAAGAGCTTGCTCGGCGCGCGCTTCCGGTACGTGCTGTAGATGAGGTACCCGCAGATGTGGAGGTTGAGCAGCAGGAAGCCGTTGAGCGCCAGGACGTCCCACGCGAGCATCGACTCGGGGAAGTTCAGCCGCATGAGCAGGTGGTGGAAGCGGTCCGGCCGGCCGAGGTCCACCGTCACGAACGCCAGGCACATGATGATCGCGGCGACGTCGAGGAGCTCGCCGAGCACGACGACGTGCTTCAGGCTCTTGCGGCCGTAGACGTACACGGGGACCACGAACATGAGCGAGGCCGCCGCCATGCCCTCGAGGAAGAGGAAGTTGGCGATGTAGAGGCCCCACGTCACCTGGTCCGTCATGCCCGTCGTGCCGATGCCCTGCACGAGCTGCTTCGCGTACGCGTTGAGCCCGAAGAGCGCGACGACGGTCAGGCTCAGCATCCACAGGTGGTACCGCCAGTCGCCGACGAAGCTGACCCGGACGCACCGCCAGAGGAAGCGGAGGTACTCCTTCATCGGCCGGCGCCCTCCCGCGGGTAGCGCTCGTCGAAGTAGTAGAAGAAGCGCGGCAGCGTCCCGACGTCCTCCTTGAGCACGAAGACGCGCTTGGTGCGCAGGATCCGCGAGACGTCGCTCTCCGGGTCGAGCACGTTGCCGAAGTGCCGCGCCCCCACCGGACACACCTCGAGGCAGGCCGGCAGGCGGCCCTCCCGCGTGCGCTGCAGGCAGTAGGTGCACTTCTCGACGACGCCCGTCGGGCGCGGCCGGTTCGAGAGGTACGCCATGTCCGGGTTGACGTCCGTGGACGTGAGGCCCGGCTCGGTGAAGTTGAAGCGCCGCGCGAAGTACGGGCAGGCCGCCTCGCAGTAGCGGCAGCCGATGCACCAGTCGTAGTCGACCACCGTGATGCCGTCCGGCTCCTGCCAGGTCGCCTCGACCGGGCAGACCTTCACGCACGGCGGGTTCGCGCACTGGTGGCACTGCACCGGCATGTAGAAGTGGTCGTCGTCCGGGACCGTCGGGTGGTCGTAGTGGTGGTTGCCGTGCTCGGGGTCGAGCGTCCCGCGCGGCATCTCGAGCACCCGGATGTACTGCATCTCCGGCGAGCGGCTCTGGTTGTTCTCCTCGACGCAGGCGTGCACGCACATGCGGCAGCCGACGCAGCGGCTCAGGTTGAGCGCGTAGACGAACTCGACGCCCTCGCGCGGCTTGACGTCACGGAGGTCGGGCGCGACGGCGTACCGCTTCTCGACCTCGCCGGAGATGCGCGCGAGCGCGCGCTCCATGTCGGCGTCGCTCATCTCCTTGTAGTGCTTCTGGATGAACGCCTCGACCGAGGGGATGTCGTCCGGGTCGATGTCCGCGAGCGGCTTGAGCGCGGCGGCGAACGCCGAGAGCCCCGCGAGCGCGGTGACGCCCTGGCGCAGGAAGCTCCGTCGCGAGAGCGGCGGGAGGGCGTCGTCGGTCCGCGTGTCGGCGTCGGTCATCGTCGGTCCTCCTCCCGGTCCGGTGCGGTGCCCTCGCCCTCGGCGCGCCAACGGTGCAGCGGGCCGTCGAGCGACGCGCCCGTCGCGCCCCCGTCGAACGCGGGCGCGCGCCACGCCGCGGGCCCCGGGAGCGGCGCGATGGGCGGGAACGCCGGTCGGTGCGGATCGTGGCACTCGACGCAGCGCAGCAGCCGCCGCGTCGGGTCGTCAGGGTCCCAGCTCCCCTGCACGCGCCCGTGGATGCCCGCCTCCCAGTCGCGGTACGTCGGGCCGTGGCACTTGCCGCAGAGCGGCGCGGACTCCTTGAGCGGCGTGCGCGCGCCGCCGTAGAGCTCGAGGTCGTTGCGACCGGTCCGCGCGTGGCAGTTGAGGCACTGCGCGTTGACCCCGTGGTCGAGCACGATGTGCTCGTGCTGCCGGAGGTGCGCCGGCGTCTCGCCCGCCGACTCGAAGATCGCGTGGCAGTCGGAGCACTTCTGCTCGACGCCGCCGATGACCGCGATGGTCGGACGCTCCGGCGCCGCGCGCGGCGGCGCGTCCGTGAGCAGCCCCTCCGGCACGACCGCGCGCGCCGTCTCCGGCAGGACCACCGCGCGCGACCCGACCGCGAACCAGGCGGCCGCCGCGAGGAAGACCACGGGGATCAGGAAACGCATCGACGCGGGTCCGGAGGCTGGCGCCTCCCCGCGCGGTGCGTCCGCTCGGGTCGGCGCCGAGCGCGGATTGTCGATGCTCGTCCGCTACGGTCCCATACGACCGAGTGCGTAGGACGGAGACCTCAGAGACGGACCCCGGCGGGCTCGTCGTCGTCCTCGGTCTCCCGCTCGCCGTCCGGCGCGGGCGGCGGGACGGGCGGCGGCGCCGTCGCGGCCGGCCCCGTGGCGGCCGGCGGCGTGAAGAACGGGTCGTCCGGGAGCTGGTCGATCGCGAACTCGTCGTCGACGTCCTCGACGACCTCGGGCTCCGGCTCCGGCGCGATGGGCGTGCCCTTCTTGCCGCGGAACGACTCGGCGAAGGGGTCCGGGATCTCGGCGTCCTCGAACGCGTCCTCGGCGTCCCAGTCCACGTCCTCGTCGTCGAGGTCGACGCGCCCGCCCGCGGGCACGCGGTCCGGCACGATCTGCGGCGCCGGCTCGACGCTCAGGCCGATGATCGAGTCGTCCGGGTCCTCCTCGACGGTCGCGTCGAGGTCGCCCGCGACGGCGGGGTCGAGCAGGCCGTCGAACTCGCAGACGGCCTCCTCCTCGCCGTCCTCGAGCTCCTCGCCGGCGCGCGCGTCGACGAGCAGCATGACGAGGCAGGCCGCGGCGGTCGCGACGGCCGCGCCGCCGGGGCCGACGCGCGGCTGCAGGAAGACGATGCCGAGCACCTGGAGGCCGAGCGTCACGCCGAGCGTCCCCCAGCTCGCGCCCTTGAGCCCGCAGGCCGCGTGGCGGGTGAGGCCGCCGGCGAGCAGCGCCGTCGTGCCGGCGAGCAGCGTCGCCGCGCGGCACATGTCCGCGGCCGGCACGCCGAACAGCATGAGGTTCCCGCCGAACGCGCTGCCGAGCAGGAACGAGCTACCGCCGCCCTGCGCGGTGATCGGCTGCCAGCCGCCGACCGGCGTGAACGACGCGTACACGGACGCCATGGGCCCGTCGGGCGCGAACATCCAGGTGAGCGCCATGGGGCCGGCGAACAGCCAGGCGCCGAGCGCGCCGAGCGCGATGTGCCGGTTGCGCACGGCGCCGGGCCGACCCTCGATGCGGTCGAGCCCCGCGGCGACGAGCGCGGCGGCGGGCACGAGCGGCACCATGAGGCAGAGCGCCATGAGCCCGGTCCACACCGGCCGCACGGCGAGCTCCTCGCCCCGCTCGCCCATGGAGACGACGAGCATGCCGAGCAGCGCGGTCGGCACGAGCAGCATGGGCATGAGCGCCATGCCGACCGACCCGGCCTTGACCTTGGCGAAGTCGGACGCGATGCGCGGCTTGACGCCCGCGGTCTGCGCGAGGAAGCCGACGACGACCGTCTGGAACGTCCCGCCGGCGAGCAGCACGACGGCCACGCCGAGCAGGTCCGGCTGCGTGCCGGCGAACCCGGTGCGCGTCATGACCCACACCGCGCCGAGGTAACCCGGCAGCGCGGCGAGCGACGCGACGAGGTGGCCGCGCGGCCGCAGCGCCGCGACGTCGGTGCGCAGCAGCGGCCCGGCGAGCACGAGCACCCAGCAACCGACGGTCACGAGCGACTGGATCCACGACTGCGCCGTGACGAGCAGGTCGCCGAGCGTGTGGAACTCGTTCATCGTGAGCAGGCCCATGACCGCCGCCACGGCGGGCACCGTCCACAGGAGCGACTGCCGCAGCACGTCCGTCGCGAGGACGAACACGACCGCGACGCCGAGCCCCAGCACGAGCGGGCTGCGCGTCGCGACGCCCAGCAGCATGACGGGCACGAGGCACTGCGGGATCACGCCGGGGCGGATCGTCAACAGGCGCGGGCCGATCGCGAAGCGCGGGATGTCGACGCCGCCGCGGGCGGGACAGGCGCGCTCGCCGACGGCGATCGTCCAGGCGTGCATGAAGACGACGAGCAACGCGACCATCGCGCGCGTGCCGAGGAACTGGGGCTCCGCGTCGGAGGAGAGCGCCAGCGCGGAGGCGCAGAGCGCGAGCCCGGCGAGCCAGGTTCTCGAGACGGTGGACATGGGCAGCGGGCCCCATGGGACGAGGGTGCGTCTCCGCCTATCGGCAGCCCGCCCCCGGGAGATGGGGCCCAATCGACGACAATCCCCGTCCCGGGCGTCGCGGGGCGGCCGCGGGCGCGGCCGCCGGGGCCCGCTCAGGCCCCGTGAGCGGCCTTCAGGCGCTCGATCTCGGCCTGGAGGTCGGCGACGACGCGCTCCCAGCCCTCGCTCCGGAGCAGCTCCCGCAGCCCCGCCTCCCGCAGGTCGAAGGCGTGGATCCGCCGGGCGAGGCCCGCGGGGTCCGGCGCCCGGGCGGGCGGCCGCGGGGCCGCGAGGACCCGGTCGTACACGGCGCGCAGGGCGGCGTCGTGGGTCTCCTGCCCCCACCGCTCGGGGGGCGGGGCGTCCCGTCGGGCGGCGCGGGCGGCGGGGTCGCGGGCGAGCGCGAGGAGCGCGTCGGCCAGCGCGCGCGCGTCGCCGCGCGGAACGAGCTCGACGCGCGGCGTCGCGCGATCGGCGAGCGCGCCGAGATCCGACGCGACGACGGGGACGCCGAGGTCGGCCGCCTCGTCGAGCGTGAAGGAGTACGACTCGGCGCAGAGCGTGGGCAGCACGACGACGTCGACGGGCGCGCCCGCGAGGTCCTCGGGCGTGAACGCGCCGTGCCACGTGACGCGCCGGTCGCCGGCGCGCGCGCGGAGGTCGTCGTGCATCGCCGGCTCGGGCGCCTCGCCCCAGACGTGCAGCTCGACGAGCGCCGGATCGGGCAGCGCCGCCTGCGCGTCGAGCAGGACGCCGCAGCCCTTGAGCGGGTGCAGGTGGCCGAAGGTCCCGACGCGCAGCGGGTCGTCGCGCGTCGCGACGCGGTCGCCGAGCGGACGCGTCGCCGGCGCGCCGACCCCGCCGCCCTCCGGGAGCACGGCGTCGACGTCCCGGTCGAGTCCGAGCCAGCGCATGATGCGCGCGCCGTGGCCCGCCGTGGGCGCGACGACCGCGGCGGCGGCCTCGACCTCGGCGCGCAGGTCGTCGACGAACACGCGCACGGACGTCGCGATCTCCTCGTCGCCCTGGAAGGCCCAGCGCGGCGCGCACCGCAGACACGCGTCGACGCCGGGCTCCGCCTCGCAGAAGACGTCGTCGGCGCGCACGCGGTGGTAGCGCGGGCAGCTCGAGAAGAGGTCGTGCAGCGAGACGACCGTCGGGACGCCGCGCGCGGCCGCGGTGCGCACGAGCGTCGTCGTGAGGCGCGCCCAGTGGTGCACGTGCACGAGGTCGGGCGACGTCGCGTCGAGCCACTCGCCGAACGCGCGCTCGACGCGCGGGTTCTCGAGCTTGTCCCAGCGCTCGAAGAAGAGGTCGTGCCGGTGGAAGCGCGTCACGGGGACGTCGCCCGCCTCCTCGCGCACGACCTCCCAGCGCTCGCGCCACTCGATGGAGCCGCTGAAGACCTCGACCTCGAGGCCGGCGGCGGCGAGCCCGCGGGCGGAGGCGGCGACGAGGCGTTCGGTCCCCCCCACGAGCTCCGGGGGGAAGCCGTGGACGACGAGGCCGACCCGCGTCACGCCGTCGGGTCCCTGCCGCGGTGCCCGAGCAGCTCCCGGTAGGTCTCCTCCATGGCCTCGGCGTCGTCCGCGATGGAGCGCGGCGGGTCCATGGTCACGCTCCACGTGCGCAGCGTCGTCGGGTTCTGGATGACGCTCGCCATGTGCTTCGTGAGGGCGCTCACGTCGCCCGCCGGGAAGAGCCGGCCCGACCGGCCGTCCTGGATGAGCTCCGCCATGCCGCCCTGCCCGGACGCGATGACGGGGACGCTCGCGGCGAACGCCTCCTGGATGACGACCGGCGAGTTCTCGAGCCACAGCGACGGCATGACGAGGCAGTCGATCTTCTCGAAGGCCTCGCCGATGCGCGAGCGGTCGAGCGCGCCGTGGAAGGTCACGTCGACGCCGTCCGCGAGCTCGCGGAGCATGCGGCCGTAGTCACCGTAGTGCGAGTCGCTGCCGAAGACGTGCAGGCGGCAGGTCTCCGGCGGGATGCGGCGCAGCGCCTGCATGAGGATGTGCACGCCCTTGTGCGGCGCGAGCGTCCCGACGTAGCCGAAGGAGATCTTCTCGTCCCCCTCGCGCGCGTCCTTGTCCAGGCCCTCGAAGGGCGTCGTGTCGATGCCGTAGCGCGACACGCGGAGCTTGTTGCGCGGGATGCCCCACTGCGCGACGCGGTCCGCCACCGTCGCCGACGGCGACAGGAAGAGGTCGACCTGCTCGATGAGGAGGTTCACCTTGCGGACGCGGTGCTTGAGCTCCTCCTTGAGGTTCGTCGTGGAGCCCGCCTGCGACTCCTTGCTCGGGTTGTGCGTCTTGCGCTTGCGGAGCCACTGGCTGCGGTCCTGCGCCCAGTACACGAGCGGCGCGAGGTCGACGCCCGACAGCTCGCGCGTCACCTGGAGCACCTTGATCATCGCCTTCTCGGGCGCGCCCTGGCTGAACCGGAAGTCCTGCAGGCACGTCTCGCAGTCGCTGAGGTTCGGGCCGCCGCACAGCGCGCCGTTGGGCAGCAGCAGCTGGCCGAAGCGCACGCAGAAGAGCCAGAAGTCGTTGAGCGTCATGACGACGCGCGCGCCCGCGCTGCGGCTGATGCGCGGGATGCCCAGCGACATGAGCATGAGGTGCTGCACGTGCACGACGTCCGGCCGGAAGCTGTCGAGCACGCGCTGGAAGGCGCCCTCGGCCCGCGGGTTCGCGAACGTCTCCGTGAACTCGTCGTGCTCGAGGTTGTTCACCATGACGTGGCACTTCAGGCCGTCGACGTCGCGCTTGAACAGGCTGTAGCTGCGCTTCGACAGGACCTTCTCGGTGCAGAAGATCTCGACCTCGTGGCCGCGCTCCTGCAGCGCGCGCGCGAGGTTGTACGTGTAGACCTCCGTGCCCGCGGAGTGGTCGGGCAGGAAGAAGTGCACCGGCATGAGGATCTTCAAGACGGTCTCCGTGCGAACCGCGCCGCCACGGCGGCGTCCACGTGCTGCCCCCTGAGGCCGTGGTACAGGCCCTGGATCTTCGCGAAGGCGGCGCGCCCACGACCGGACAGCACACCGCGCAGGTACACGAGCGGCCACAGGAGCACGTCGTAGAACCAGAGCGCCGCCCAGCCGCGCCAGGTCCCGTGCTTCCTGAGGAAGTGCACCGAATTCACCGCGGTCATGTACTTCCGTCCGGCCGAGTAGCCCCCACCCGTGCTCGAGGAGAGGGCATGGTACGCGGTGGCGGCGGGCACCACGAACACGGAGAAGCCGGCCTCGCGCATGCGGACGCACCAGTCGGCGTCCTCGAGGTAGCAGAAGAAGGACTCGTCGAGCTCGCCCACGACCTCCCACGCGCGCCGCGAGACGAGCAGGCATGTGCCCGGCAGGTAGTCGCGTCGCACGGGGGCGCCGCCGGGGCCGGGCGTCGTGCGCCCGTGGTCCACGAGGCGCGTCACGTTCGCGGTCGAGGCGATCTCGCCGCCGTTGGCCCAGACGATGTCCGGCCGGTCGCGGTAGAGGATGGACGGACCGAGCGCGCCGACCTCCTCGCCCTGCGCGCGCAGGGCCTCCGCGGCCTCGAGCAGCCGCCGGAAGACGTCCGGCTCCGCGACGAGGTCGCTGTTCACGAGGCACACCCACTCCGCGCCGAGCTCGCCGAACGCGTGCCGCATGGCGCGGTTGTTGCCGCCCGCGTAGCCGAGGTTCTCGCCGAAGCGGAGCACGGCGAGCCCCGGGTCGCGCTCGAGCAGGCGCTCGACCGAGCCGTCCGCGCTCCCGTTGTCCGCGAGGAGCACGCGCGGACGCGGCGCCGCGGAGGCGGCGAGCGAGGCGAGGCACTCGGCCGTCTCCTCGCCCCCGTTCCAGTTGAGGACGACGGCGACGACGCGGGGATCCACGTCGGCGTCGGCGGCGTCGCCCGGATCGGACGCGGGGCGCGGGCTGTCGTCGGGGGTCACGGTCATCGGGAGGGGCCGAGGGCGCCGCGGGGTCCCGGCTGACCCGGGAGGAGGCGGACCGCGGCGGCCCACCAGCACGACAGCATCCGGTTCAGGAGGCGGATGAGTCCAGCCTCCATCCCCTTGCGGCGGATGACCGGGGAGAAGGTGAGCGTCCGCGAGCCGAGGAGCTCGCCGTCCCCCACGACCCGGTGCCGCGCGAGGTGGCGGCGCAGGCGGAGGGCGCGCGGCAGCAGCCCCAGGAACGCGATGCGCCCGCGCACGTAGTCGGGGAGCACGCCGCGCGAGGCCGCGAAGGCCGCCCAGACGCAGGCGTAGGCGAACCGTCCGGGCAGGCTGAGCAGGATCGCCGGCCACGAGTAGTTCTTGAGCACGAGGTAGGCGCGGTTCCTCGCGTGGAGGAACGCGCGGCGCCCCGGGTACGCGGGCGCGCCCGGCCGGAAGGAGATGCCCGCGGTCCCCTCGCGGTGGAGCACGACGGCGCGCGGCACGCGGCGCAGGCGGTAGCCGCGCGCGCGGAGCCGGTAGCTCACGTCGTGGTCCTCGAAGAGGATGAAGAACGCCTCGTCCCAGCCGCCGGCCTCGAGCAGCGCGCCGCGGTCGACGAGCAGCGCCATGCTGATGACGGCGTCGACGTCCTCGGGCGCGCTCGGGATCCCGTCGACGCGCGCGAGCAGGTTGTCGAGGCACATGACGCCGACGTAGTGCATGCTGCCGCCGTCGTAGTGCACGACGCCCGGGTCGTCCGCGAGGACGGCGCGCGGCTGCACGGCCGCGACGCCGGGCTCGCGCGTCTGCGGCAGGAGCTGGAGCAGCGTGTCCGGCTGCACGATGACGTCGCTGTCGATCTGCAGCACCCAGTCGGTGCGCGCCTCGCGGAGCCCGGCGTTGCGCGCGGCGCACGGGCCGTCGTTCACGTCGAGCCGCACGAGCCGCACCTTGGGGCCGCGCGCGCGGATGCGGTCGGGGCTGTCGTCCGTCGACGCGTTGTCGACGACGATGATCTCCTCGACGTTGCCGTCGAGGCGCTCGAGCGCGTCGAGGCACGCGTCGATGAACGCCGCGCCGTTGTAGTTCACGACCGTCACGGTGACGGGCGTGTCGGCGACGTCGCCCACGGGCGCGAGCGCCGGCTGGGGGACCGGCTCCTCCTCGAGCACGACCGTGGCCGTGTCGTCCGCGTCGAAGCGGTCGGAGGGGTCCCCCGTCATCTCACACCCCCGGGAGCCGGAAGTCCGGCGAGTCCACCGGGCTCCGTCGCGCGAGGCAGTAGGGCAGGTTGAGCAGCGCGTTGAGCGTCGCCTTGACCACGATCATCGGCGCGCCCTGCGTCTCCTTCATGGACTGCGCGAGGCCCATCGTGCCGGTGGCCTCGAGCTCCGTCTCGTCGGCGGCGCCGGTCGCCTCGGCGTGGACCTTGCCGCCGCCGCGCTTCCCGCCGCCCAGCGCCTTGCCGGCCATGCGGGCCGCCATGCGCACGACGTCGATCCAGCGGCAGCTCTTGAACGCGTAGAGCCAGAAGTTGCGCACGTGGTAGTAGAGCGAGCGCGCGCCGGCCTTCATGCCGAAGGGCGTGCCGTGGTGGATGACCGGCTCGGGGTCCTGGAGGATCCGGTAGCCGAGGCCCAGCACGCGCGCGGAGAGGTCGCGCTCGTTGCCGTAGATGAAGAAGCGCTCGTCATACCAGCCGGCGCGCGCGAGGACGTCGCGGCGCGCGAGCGTGCCGCAGCCGCGGAACGTCGAGGCGTAGTACGGCCCGCGCGCGACCTCGGCGTCCTGGTAGGCCTGCGGCATGCCGGGCTCGATGATGCGGCTCGAGACCATGGCGGTCGTGGGCGGCTCGGCGAGCATCCGCGCCTCGAGCAGCTCGAGCCAGCGCGTCGTCGCGACGACGTCGTCGTCCATGATGGCGATCGCGTCGCCGCTCGCGAGCTTGAAGCCGATGTTGAACGTCTCGCACGCGCCGCAGCGGTCGTGCGGCATCTCCGCGACGACGACGTCCGGGTGGTCGCGCTCGAGCATCTCGACCGTCCCGTCCGTGGACGCGTTGTCGACGACCACGATCTCGTCCGGCGGACGCGTGCCGGCCTTGAGGGCCGCGACGTTCTCCGCGACCGCATCCCTGCGGTTCCAGGTGGAGATGACGGCGGTGATCTTCATCGGGCGGGCAGGGAGAGGGACGGAGAGTCTACCGATTCCGGCGACGGGACGGCCCTCGACGGACCCCCGCGCCCTCCCCATCGACCGGACCGGGGCCCCGGCTCAAGTCGCGGCGCGCGCGGGCCGGCGCGGTCGCCGGAGGCGAGGCGTGGCCGAGCGTCGATCCCGACGCGACGCGGGCGGCCTGACGCGTGCGTGCCGGCCGGTCGGCTCAGCCCTCGCGGAGCCCCAGGAAGACCGCCAGCTCGCAGAGGCGCGCCGCGAGCGCGGGCACCTTGCCCGGCGGCACCTCCATGAACGCCTCGGCGTGCGTCACGCCGGGCACGTCGACGTTCACGGTCCGCGCGCGGTTGCGGGCGTCGACCTTCTCCACGATGTCGATGCGGTCGAGCTGGCTCGCGAAGGCCGTCAGCGCCGCGAGCTTCGTCTCCTTCACCGGCGTGATGTCCACGAGGAAGCTCGCCATGCCCTCGGCGTTCACCTCGTAGAGCAGGAGCGTCACGTCCGTGCGGTCGCCGAGCGCCGCGGCCACGGCGTGCAGCGTCGCGACGTGGTCGCCGTGCATCTCGAAGGGCGAGGGCGCGTAGACGACGCGCGGGCGGAGCTCGTCGACGAGCCGGCGGATGCGCGCGGGCAGGTCGGCGTCGCTCGCGACCGCGCCGTCGCGGCTGCCGAGGCAGACGGCGTCCGTGAGGCCCAGGTGCTGCGCCGCGACGCGCGACTCGCGCAGCCGCTCCTCGGCGTCGCCGGCCGCCTCGCCGAGCGTGACGAGCGCGACGTCCACGCGGTCGCCGCGGCGCAGGTGGAGCACGGCGACGCCGCCGCAGCCGCAGATCTCGTCGTCCGGGTGCGGCGCGACGACGAGCACCGGGCCGGGCGGCACGCGTCCGATGTCGTGGAGCGGCGGGAAGGTCTGCGCGGGGGTGTTGTCCATGGGCGTCCGTCGGTTCGTGGAGCGTGTGGCCCGGGGCTCAGGAGGCGGAGGGGTCGGACGCGCGCTCGTCGAGGGCGCGACGGTAGACCGCGTCGACGCGCGCGGCGTGCGCGGCGGGGTCGAGCAGCTCGCGGCGCGTCGCGGCGCGCCAGCGGTCGAGGCGCGCGGGGTCGTCGAGCAGCGCGCGCAGGAGGTCGGCGAGGGCCGCCGGGTCGGCGGCGGCGACGACGGCGCCCGCGTCGCCCACGCCCTCGGGGAGCGCGCCGCGGTCGCTCGTCACGACGGGCACGCCGAGCGCGCGCGCCTCCGCGACGACGAGCCCGAAGGTCTCCTCCGCGCGGCTCGGGAA
>JAUIEF010000171.1 GCA_030428785.1 bacterium | reverse complement strand
CATGCCGCACCACCAGCACGGCATGAACGTCGTGCCGGTGCACGGGCGCGCGTCGCCGGAGGTCGTCACCGCGGAGGGGCTCGTGTTCCACATGCCCGGCGCGTGGACGCTCACCTTCGACGTGACCGACGGCCCGATCACGGAGCGCGCGGAGGTCGTGGTGGAGCTGCCGTGAGCGGCGCGGGGCGCGCGGTGCTCGTCGCGCTGCTGGCGTCCGTCGCGTGCGGCGCGCCGGGCGGCGGCGGCACGGACGCGTTGCGCCGCCGGGCACGCACGTTCTCGCCGCCGCCGGCGCTCGCGCCCGACCCCACGAACCGCGTCGCCGACGACCTCGCCGCCGCGCGGCTCGGCCGGCGCCTCTTCTTCGAGCCCGCGCTCTCCGACGGCGCGCCCGACGTCTCCTGCGCGACCTGCCACGAGCCGGCGCGCGCGTTCACGGACGGGCGGTCGGTCGCGGCGGCCGCGGGCGTCGGCACGCGCAACTCGCCGACGGTGCTCGACACGGCGCACGACCGCTGGCTCTTCCGCGACGGGCGCGTCGACAGCCTGTGGGCCCAGGCGATCCAGCCGCTCGAGGACCCGGTGGAGATGGCCGGCAGCCGCGTCGGGCTCGTGCGTCGGCTGCGCGGCGACGCGGCGCTCGCGGACGCCTGGCGCGCGGCGCTCGGCGACGCGCTCGACGACCCGGCCCTCGCGGACCTCGACGACCCACTTCCGCACGTCCGCGCGCGGGACGCGCTCCCCGACGCGACGCGCGCGGCCGTCGACCGCGTGGTCGCCGACACGGGCAAGGCGCTCGCCGCGTACCAGCGCCGGCTGCTCACGGGGCCGTCGCCCTTCGACGCGTGGGCCGCGGGCGACGACGCGGCGCTGTCCCCGTCGGCCGTGCGCGGGTTCGCCGTGTTCGCGGGCAAGGCGCGCTGCACGCGCTGCCACTTCGGGCCGCGCTTCACCGACGAGTCGTTCCACAACCTCGGCGTGCCCCCGCTCGGCGGCGGCGCGCCGCGCGACCCGGGCCGCTACCGCGGCGCGCCGCGGCTGCTCGCCGACCCGTTCCGCGCCGACGGTCCGCACAGCGACGACCCCGCGGGCGAACGCGCGCGTCGCCTCGCGACGCTGCGCACGGGGCCCGACGACTGGGGCGCGTTCCGGACGCCCTCCCTCCGGAACGTCGCGCGCACCGCGCCGTACATGCACGCCGGGCAGTTCGCGACGCTGCGCGACGTCGTGCGGTTCTACGCGACGCTCGAGGGCGCCGTCGGCGCGGGGCACCACGGCGAGAGCACGCTGGAGCCCGTCGACCTCACCGAGCGGCAGGTCGACGACCTCGTCGCGTTCCTCGGGTCGCTGACCGGCGAGGACCCGCCCGCGGAGTGGACGACGCCGCCGGAGGAGTGAGCCGGCCCCCCTCGAGCGGCGCCCGCCGAGCGGACCGCGCCCGGCCGGCGACCTCGCCGGCGCGGGGCGGCGCGCGCGACCGTCACTCGACGAGGAGGAGCGTCGTCGCGTTGCTCACGAGGACCACGTCGTCTGCGGCCACGACGTCCTCGAACACGAGGTACGCGTGGTGCACGGTGAGCCCGACGAGCGCCGGGTCCGACCCCGCCGGCAGCGCGAAGGCCGCGAGCGCGTGGCCCGCCTCGTCGAGCACGCCACGCGACGCGCGCAGCGGCGGCGCGTCCGGCGCGACGAGCGCGTGCTGCGTGTAGGCGTCGAAGCGCAGCGGCACGACCGCGGTCGGCAGCGCGAAGCCCGGCTCCGTGCCGGACACCGAGCCGAGCAGCAGGTACGGCTTGCCCGCGTGCTCCTCGCCCGCCTCGATCCGCAGCACGTGCTCACCGCCGGTCGACACCGAGAGCGTCGGCACGACGGAGCTCAGGAACGGGGGAGGAGTCACCTGGCCGAGGACGGGCGCGGGGCCCGACGGCGGTGCGCCGCCGACGCCGCCCGGAGGCCCGCCCCGCCGTGTCGGCCGTCCGCCGCCGAAGCCGCCGAAGTCCGGCGGCACGCACTCGTCGGGCACGCCGTTGAAGTCGAGGTCGGCGCCGCCGGCCAGGATCTCCATGCCGTCCGCCTCGCCGTCGCCGTCGCAGTCGGGGCACTGGACCTCGAGCACCTCGAAGTCGTCGATGCCCGCCTCGACGATGGACCCGTTGCCCAGGTCGCTCGCGACGAACCGCATGCGCACGGTGGCCGTCGGCTCGACGTAGTCCGCGACGCGGAACGACGTCCGGATCCACGCGCCCACCTGCTCGTGCACCGTCGGGTCGAGCGTCTCGACGTTCACCCAGCTCTGGCCGCCGTCGTCCGAGATGTCGGCGAGGAACACGTCGTCCGCGTCGCCGGCGCCGGCGGGCGCGTTCACGTACCAGCGCCAGTACGCGATGTTCGGCTCGGTGAGACCCGTCAGGTCGTAGACCGGCGAGAGCAGCGTCGTCGTGCCGCCGTCGACGTCGTTCTCGCCGAGGCTGCCGCCGGGCGATCCCTGGCCGGTGAACCAGCAGTCGGAGCCGCCCGCGGTGTGGTCGTCCTCGGGGTTCGCGCCCGTGCCGATGGGATCGCCGCGTTCCCAGATGCCGGTCGACGCGTCGTCACCGGCGACGCCCGCGACCCAGCCCTGGTCGGCCTCCATGTCCTGGAGCAGCGCGGTCGAGCGGCCGTCGGCGACCTGGCCCAACCAGGTGAGGCCCGCGGCGACGGACGGCGTCGTCCAGGTGACGCCGTCGTTCGCGAGGGCGGAGATGTAGTACGGCACCTCGAGGCCGCAGGGCACGGGCGGCAGCGTCGCGCGGAACGTCCCGCCGCCGACGTCCTGCATCGACACGCTCTTCCAGCCCTTGCCGGCGTCGTAGTGCAGCTGCGCGGAGCCCGGCACGTAGGAGCCGGCCACGGGCTGCGCGAGCACCGCCTCGAGCGTGAAGCCCTCCGGCGGGATGAGCGCGGGCAGCGCGGCCGTCGGCGTGAGCGTGATGGCCGGCGGCCCGAGGCGCCAGACGAAGAGCCCCTTCTCGAGGTCGCTGCCGATGATCGTGCCGCTGGGCAGGAACGGGTAGACGCTCCACAGGCCGTTGAACTCGTCGGCGTCGTCCTGCGGATAGACGTCGAACCAGGCGACCTCCGGCGGGTCCGTCGGGTTCGCCTGGAGGTCGAACACGCGCAGGCCGCTGCGGTAGTTCGCCTCGTAGAGCAGGCCGTCCTTCACGTAGACGTTGTGGCCGACGGCCGGGTTGCCGTTGTCGAACGCGCCGGCGAGCGTCGCATTGTTCGGGTTGCTCACGTCGATGACATAGGTGGTCGTCGGGAGCACGCCGTTCTCGTCGAGCTCGTCGTTCAGGTAGAGGAGCTGCGTGTCCGGATCGACCCAGACCTGATGGCTGTACACCGGGTTCGGGTAGAAGAACTGGTCCATCACGACGATGTTGTTCTTGTTCGTGACGTCCAGGATGTCGAGGCGCGGCGTCGCGAAGTCGCCCGACGCGCAGTACGCGATCTGCTTGCCGGCCTGCGGGCCGCTCGTGTAGGTCACGACCTGCGCGTCGTGCACGTAGCGGTCGTCCCAGCTGTTCACGAAGGTCGGGTTCGCCGGGTTCGCGAGGCTGTAGATGCGCAGCCCGTGGCTGCTGCCGCCGGCGCGGTAGAGGAAGCCCGACGTCTCGTCGATGAGCACGTTGTGCGTCGTGGTCGTCGTGCCGTCGTTGTCGAAGTCGCCGAGGTGCGTGACGACGCCGCTGTCGATCGACGACAGGTCGAAGACCTGGATGCCGCCGCCGCCCTCGCTCACCGAGTACGCGTACGTCTGGTAGGTCTTGACGTCGCGCCACAGGCTCTGCGGGCCCGGCTCGACGGCGACGACGACCGGGTCGTCGGGCTGCGTGACGTCGACGAAGGCCGTCGCGTGCGAGGTGCCGATGAGCGCGTACTCGCGGCCGCCGGGCGACACGTAGCCCCAGCAGTCGTTGCCGCTCACCGTGCCCGCGCCGAACGCGTCGAGCGGGAGCCACGCGAGGAGCTGCACCTCGTCCGAGGCGAAGTCGATGCCCGGCGCGAAGGAGGTCTCCGGCCCGAGGACCGCGAGCGCGTTGCCCTGCTCGTCCTGTCCCCCGGACACGAAGCGCGGCGTCGCGAGCCGGCCGCCCGGGAGCGCCGCGCCGGGCCGCCCGCCGGGGAGCAGCCCCGCGAGCCCGGGCCGGCCGACGAGCGCCTGTCGGTAACCGGGTCCCACGTAGGGCGGCTGCTTGTCGAGGATCTTGGGGTCGTCGCCGTGGGCGTGGGCGACGGTCGCGAGCAGCACGACGGCTGCCGCGGCGCGGAGGGAGCGCACCATGGGGGGACTCCGGGTCGGGGACCGGGGGGAGAGAGTCGGGGTGCGACCGCGGCGGGGAGAGGCCGGGCCACCGAGGGGGGAAGACAAACTACCATGGGGGTCGCGAGACGGGGGCGGCGCGACCCGCGGCGAGGCCCGCGGGGCGGGCGCGTCCGCGGGCGACCGCCCCGAAGGTCGTCCCGCGATCCCGTCCCGACGCCGACCGTACCCCGACCGATCCCCGGACTCCCCGAGCCCATGACGAGCGCCACCGACGCCTATCTCGACGCCATCCGCGGCATCCCGGCCGGGGGGACGCGGACGTTCCTCGAGGTGGCCGGCCTCGCCGGACGCTCCGGCGCGGCGCGCGCGGCGGGCCGCGTCGTCGGCAAGTGCGCGGTCGACGGCGACGTGCCGTGGCACCGGGTCGTCGGCTCGTCGGGCGAGTTCGCCGCGGACGAGGCGCGCGCCGAGGTGCAGCGCGAGCGTCTCCGCGAGGAGGACGCGCGGCCGCGCGAGGACGAGTCCGTCCGCGAGTGGGCCGAGCGCGTCGGCACGCCGCTCGTGGGGCGCTGGTCGTCGCGCACCTTCCTCGAGGCGGACGACCCGCAGCTCGACCGCTCGTCGCCGGACAAGGTCGAGGCGCTGAGCTCGGTGGCCGTGGCGACGCGGCGCGGGTTCCACCGGCCGCGCACCGTGCGCGAGGAGCCGGACACGGCCGAGGCGCCCGCCGAGCCCGCGCGCCCGGCGCCGCGCCCGCTGCCCGTCGTCTCGGCGCCGGAGCCGCCGGAGGAGGAGCCGGAGCCCGTCGAGGTCGTGGAGCCCGGGCCGCTGCCGTCGGAGGACGACCCGCCGCCCGGCCGCGCGCGTCGCCCCAAGCCCGCGCCCGAGCCGCTCGAGGCGCGCATCGCGCACGTCCCGGCGTCGGAGCACTTCGCGCAGCTCGCGCGCATGGGGTACTTCCACGTGAAGGGCCTGCTCGACGGCGCGGCGTGCCACGACGTGCTGCACTCGGGCAACGGCTACGAGCGCACGATCGACATGGCGCCCAAGGGCTACGGCGTCGGGCGCTACGGCTACTTCGAGGAGCCGGCCCCGCGCATCGTGTCGCTCCTGCGCGAGCACCTCTTCGCGCTTCTGCGGCCGACGGCGCGCACGTGGTGCCGCGGCACGAACGCGCCGCGCGACATCCCCGAGCGGCTCTCCGAGTACTGGGACCAGTGTCGCGAGGCCGGCCAGGAGCGCGCGTCGAGCATCATGCTGCGCTACGACCAGGGCGGCATGAACAACCCGCACCGCGACGAGTACGGCAAGCACGTCTTCCCGTTCCAGGCGCTCATCGTGCTGAGCCGGCGCGGCGCGGACTTCGACGGCGGCGCGTTCCAGCTCCACGAGGAGCACGAGGACGGCCGCGTGACGCACGACATCGTCGTCGACGAGGGCGACCTGCTCGTCTTCGCGAACAAGGCGCGCCCCGACCGCGACGGCGGCCCGGCGATCCCGCTGCGCCACGGCATGGCCCAGGTCACGGCGGGCACGCGCTTCGCCGTGGGCATCGTCTTCAACCTGGCGAAGTAGGCGGCTCCGGGCACGACGCTCGGCTGCTCTCAGTACCGGAGCAGCTCCAGCTCGACGACGCGTGCCGTGGGCTCGAAGCCGTCGACGACGACCGCGACGCCATAGGGCTCGCTGTACGGGAAGCCCGGGGACTCGAACAGGACGTGGAGCACCCGGCGTCGACCGTCGGGCTCACCGAGCCGCTCGAGGACCTGCGCGACGGTCCACTGCTCCTCGTTCCACGTCGCGATCAGGGACTCGGCCATCTCACGTCGCGTGGTGACGGATCCGGAGCGCCACGCCTCGGAGTCGAACGCGCGGGCCGTCACGTCCTCAAGGCCGACGGCCGAGATTCGCAGGACGCTCGTTTCGTCGACGGAGACGAAGAGCCGCGGCTCCCGGGTCGCTCGCAGCACGCTGACCGGCGGCTGTCCGGGCGCCGCGTCCGACAGCGCATACCAGAGGAGCCGGCGTCTCTCGCGTCCTAGTTCTCCGCACGCTGACTCCACGTCGGCGAGGGTCTTCCCGAGGAACGTCTGGGGTTCGACGGGATCCGAGCAGGCTACGAGCAGGGTGAGCGCGGACGCGAGGAAGGTCTTCCCGAGCAGGAGTCGCGAGCCACGCGCAGGATCGGTTCGCGCAGTCATGGACCGTGAGGAGCCCTTTTCCTCGTGGGCGTCGACGCGCGTATGGACGCTGCGTCACAGAAAGGAACCGCCGCGCCCGGCGGGTGCTCGACCCGGCCGGACGCGGCGGTCATCCCGGGACGACGACTCGCGGCCGCCGCCCCGCGCTGCGGGGGTCGCCTCAGTTCGTGGAGGCCTCCTCCTCGGCGCAGCAGGACTTCTCGGCCTTCATGCTCTCGCACTCGGCCTTCTCGGCGTCGGAGCACTCCATGCCCGCGGCGCACTCGGTGGCCTCGAGGTTCTCCGGGCCGGACGACTCGGCGCGGGTGCCGGAGCAGGCCGCGGTGACGAGGCAGAGGCCCAGAGCGAGGGCGGTGACGGTCTTCTTCATCGGATCGGAACTCCAGTGTGTGGTGTTCGGGGAAGTCTTGGGCGCGAGCCCGGTCATGTGGGCCCGCGGGCCGAGGTCTTCCACAATCTACACGCAAATGACCCGCGCGTTGGAAATCGGGGCGCGGCGGCCGGGCCGGGCCGGCGCACCCGCGCGACCCCGGGCCGGGCGGGCGAGCGCGCCGCGCGGGGCGTCCGGATACCCGGCCGGGGCGCGGGAACGGCCGATCCGGGGCACCCCGGGCTCAGCGCCCGTCGCCGGGCTCCGGCACCTCCGGCGGCGCCTCGTCGTCCTCGCCCCGCTCGGGCAGGTTGGCGAAGGCGAAGGTCCGCTCCGGCCCGTCCACGACGAAGGCGAAGTTCCGCAGCGCCGCGTAGCCGAGCAGGCCGTGGGGCTCGTCGTACACCTGGACGTCGAGGTCCTTCAGGGCGACGCCGCCCAGGTCGAGCCGCGCGAGGCGGTGGGTCGTGCGCCGGTTCGCGCCGCCGATGTCGTGGCCCGCGCTCGAGCCCGACTCCTCGAGCTCGAGGAACTCGATGACGTCGCGCGGGAGCGAGCTGAGCACGGCGCCCGTGTCGACGAGCACGTCGAACCCGCGGCCCTCGCCCGCGTCGAAGGCGACGAGCGGACGCGAACCCTCCGCGGACCACGGCCAGACGGTGAACTCGGTGCCGGACTCGAACACGCCGGAGAGCGAGGTCGCGAGGGTGCCGCCGGGGAACAGCCGGAGCTCGCGGCGCGCGTCGTCGAAGCAGGCGCCCCACGCCTCGAGCACGTCCATGCCGAGGATCATGTCGAGGTCCTCGCCGAAGTACGCCATGTCGAAGACGAGCGTCTGGAGGTCGGTGACCCAGGCGTCGCCGAGCTCGAGGCGGCCCACGACGGCGACCGTGTCGTAGGTGCGCGCCGTGCGGCCCTCCTTGTAGGAGTGGACGGGGACGTCGAGCGCGACGTGCCGCAGGCCGGACTCCTCCGCGAAGCGCGTGTCGACGAGCGTGGACTCGGCGCCCGTGTCGATGACCGCGCGGGCGACGTGCCCGTCGACGAGCACGTGCGCGTAGGGCAGCGCGCCGTCGAGCAACGGCACGACCGCGACGCCCTCGAGGCCGCGGTCCGCGACGCCGCGCACCCAGCGCACGGGCGGCGGACCGCACGCCGCGCCCGTGAGGACGAGCGCCCCCAGGGCGAGCAGCGCGAGGGGCCGGGTCGCGAGCATGCCGCGAGGATACGGGACGGCGCGCCGTGCGCGGAGCGTCGGCTTCCGTGCGTTCGGCGCGGCACGCGTGCGACGCGGAGACGCGCATCGCGACAGCCGGGATCGCTACGCTCTGCGACATGCCGAAGCGCACCCTCCCCCGCGTCCCGCTCGAGGCCGTCCGCCGGCTCTGGCTCCACCGCCAGGGGCTCGCCGTGCCGCGCGGCGAGGTGCGCCTCCGCAAGCGGTCGTTCGTCGAACACCTCGAGCGCACGGGCGGGCTGCAGCTCGACTCGGTGAACGTCGTCGAGCGGGCGCACGCGCTCACGCTCTGGAGCCGGTTCGGCGCCTTCGACCGACGGACCGTCGACCGCTGGGTCTACCGCGACCGCGCGGCCTTCGACTACTGGGCGCACGAGGCGTGTCTCGTGCCGGCGTCGCACCTGCCGTTCGCGCGGCGGCGCATGAAGCGCATCCCCGAGCTGTGGAAGGGCCGCTCGTGGTGGAAGCACTACGACACCTCGGCCGGGAGCCGGCGGCGGGTGCTCGGCCGGCTGCGCGACGAGGGGCCGCTCGAGAGCGCGGACTTCGAGCGCGCGGCGGACGAGCCCACCGTGCAGGGTCCCGGTTGGGGCGCGGCGCTGCCCAAGGAGGACAAGCGGACGCTCACGCTGCTGTGGCACAGCGGGCGGATCGGCGTCGCGGGGCGGCGGCACTTCCGGCGCGTGTTCGACCTCGCGGAGCGCGTGTACCCGGAGGGCGGCGCGGCGACGCGCGTGCAGGAGGCGGACGCCTGGCTGCTCCACGGGCTGTCCGGGCAGGGCGCCGCGCCGGAGCGCCACCTCACGGGCTACCTCACGGCGCCGGGGCTCAAGGCGCCGGACCGGCGACGCGTGCTCGAGCGCAACCTGCGCGCGGGGCGCGTCGTGGAGCTGCGCGTGGACGAGGCGGGTGACGCGAGCGACGCCGCGTCGGCGGGTCGCGCGCGAGGCGGTGCGCGCTCGCGCCGGGCGACGTCGTCCGGCGCGAGCGCCGCCGTGCGTCCCGGCGAGCGCTGGTTCGCGCTCCCCGAGCACCTCGAGCTGCTCGCGTCCGACGACGCGCTGCCGCCCGCGCGCGGCACGACGCTGCTCTCGCCCTTCGACAGCTTCCTCTGGCAGCGCGACCGCGCGGAGGAGCTGCTCGGCTTCCGCTACCGCGTCGAGATCTACGTGCCGGAGGCGAAGCGCGAGCACGGGTACTACGTGCTGCCCGTGCTCCACGAGGGCCGGCTCGTCGGGCGGCTCGACCCCAAGCTGCACCGCGACCGCGGCGTGCTCGAGATCCGCCGCCTGGCGATGGAGCCCGGCGCGCCGACCGGCCGCGGCGTCGCGGCGAAGGCCCTCGAGCGCGGTCTGCGCGACGCGGTCCACGACCTCGCGGACTTCGTGGGCGCGACGTCGGTCGAGGCCGCGCGCGAGGTCCCGGCGGCGTGGCGCCGCGTGCTGGGGTAGCCCGCGCGACGTGCGGCGGGCCGCCGGCGCGCGTCCCGGTCGGCGCGGACGCCTACGGCGAGATGCCGCGCACGGCGTTCGAGAGCACGAGCCCGTGGAGCGTCGACGGGTCGGCCGCGATGACCTGCCAGAAGGTGTCGGTCCCGAGGGGCACGCCGGTCGGCCAGGTCGCGCTCGCGTGGAGCATGCCGCCCGCGTCCGTCGCGGCGAGCACCTGCACCGCGAACGGGTGCGCGTGCACCGTGCCGCCCAGCGCGGGCAGCGGGGTCGACGCGAACGAGAGCCACGCGAGGAGGAGCGCGTCCGGCGGTCCGTCGACGAGGCTCAGCGTGACGGGGTCGCCGCCGAGCTGCGTGCCCGCGAGCTCGAGGTACGGCACGCCGCCCGCGCCGTCCGTCCCGCAGCCGAGGTTCTGCCAGAGCGGCGCGCCGCCCGCGGTCTGCCGGTAGGTCGTCGTGCCGGAGATGCCGGTGTTGCCCATCGCGTCCGAGGCCTCGACGCGGTAGGCGATGCTCCCGTCGAGCGCGCCGGGGATCACGCCGAGGAACTGCTGGCCGCCCTGGTGGCGCATGCGCACGCAGGTCTCGGGTCCGCCGTCGACCGTGTAGACGAGGTCCACGTCGTGGAACGCGATCTCGTAGTCGGGGTGGTTGTCGCGCACGGCGGCGTGGACGGCGGTGTCGCTGCCGTCGGCCTTGTCGCCCTGCACGGTGATCGCGGCGAAGGTCGGCGCGTGCGTGTCGGGCACGCCGAGCGCGTTGATCCAGAGCCTGTTCTGCTGCTGGTTGTCGTTCGCGAGGAGCAGGTCGGGGTCGCCGTCCCCGTCGACGTCGGCGACCTCGGCGTCGATCGTCGTGCCGCTGTTGCCCAGCTCGGGGGTCTCGGGCGCGGGAGCCTGCCCGAGCGTGCCTCCCGTGCGGTGGTAGAGGCCCTCGCCGACGGGCAGCCCGTCGGCGAGCGACGACTGGTAGATCCAGTTCGTCCCGCCGAAGACCGCGGCGAAGACGTCGAGGTCGCCGTCGGAGTCGTAGTCGATGAAGTCGATGTCGAGGTCGTCGACGACGAGGTCACCCTTGATGAGCGGCGACGTGGAGAACGTCAGGTCGCCGTTGTTCACGAGCAGCTCGTCGGACCAGTTCGTGTAGTTCGCCATCCAGAGGTCGAAGTCACCGTCGCCGTCGACGTCCGCGAACTCCGTCTCGTAGTTGTCGGCGAACGATCCGGCCTGGCCGGCGCCCGTGTCGAGCAGCGCGGTCTGCGTCACGTCGGTGAACGGCACGGCGCCCCACGCGCCGTCGACGAGGTCGTTGCGGTAGATCCGCGCCTGGCTGTCCCGGCTCGCGGCGATGACGTCCAGGTCGAAGTCGCCGTCGAGGTCCGCGAGGTCGATCTCGCGCGTGTGGAGCTTCGTGTCCGCGGCGGGGTCCGCCCACGGCCACAGCTCGTCGAAGCGCCCGAGGCCGTCGTTGAGGAAGATGCGCGAGTCGCGGTTGCCCTGCATGTTCACGCCGTACGTGCTCATGAAGAGGTCGAGGTCGCCGTCGTCGTCGAGGTCCCCGAAGTCGCAGTCGCAGCTGATCTCCTTCCACGGGCCCTCGCCGTCGACGACGCCGATCTCCTGGCTCGCCGGCACGGAGACCAGCGTCCCCCAGAAGGTGTCCGACACCTCCTCGAAGAAGCCGATGGACCCGCCCTGCGCGCCGCCGAGGTTGCGGTGCGCGCGGGCCACCTGTCCGCCGTTGATCGAGTTGCCGCTGTTCGCCTCGAAGAGGTCGAGGTCCCAGTCGCCGTCCCAGTCCACGAGGTCGACGTCGCGCGTCTTGCCGGGCGGCACGCCGTCGAGGCGCAGGAGCGTCTCGTCCGCGAAGGACCCCTCGGTGCCGCCCTGGGCGCCGCCCTGGTTGATGTAGACGAGGTTGGGTGCCGACGCGCCGTCGCCGCCGTTGCCCACGACGACGTCGAGGTCGCCGTCGCGGTCGAGGTCGCCGACGTCGATCTGCTCGGAGACGTTCGCGCCGAAGGCGTCGGTCACGAGCGGGAAGTTGCGGCCCGGCTGGAGGTCGGGGAGCTGGGCCGGGAGGACCGGCGCGAGGAGCGCGGTCGTCACGATCGCGAGGAGCGCGCGGGAGGTCGCGCCGCGGCGCGCGGAGGAGGACGGGGCCATGGCGGGCTCCGGGGTCGGGTGCGCGGCGGGGGCCCCGGCGGGTCCCCTCCGTCGTGCCGCCGATCCTATGCGACCCCGCGCAGGGCGGGGTGTGGGGTCGAGCGACGGCCCGCTCCCGCGGGCGCGGGCGCGAGGGCCCGGTCCCCTCGGCCCGGGGCGGGCGCGCCGGGCTCCGGGCCCCGTCGATCCCGCCACGATTCCGCCGTCGGAAAGGGGTCCGGGGAGGCCTTGACGAGGTCGAATGTAAGTGGTCACTTACACCCCTGCGGCGGGTCGGCCCGGCTCGCCGCGGGCGTCCGTCGGGCGGCCTCCGGGAGCGGTTCCCGGAGCTGCCCGTGCGGGGGGCTCCGGGACGGACCCGGCCCCTCGCGACCGCCTCCCCCGGGCCCGGAGCACGACCCGTGAACACCCTCCTGAAGACCGGCCGGACCCTCGCCTGGGCCGGCTCCCTCGCCCTGGCCCTCGCCGCCTCCCCCGCGGGGCTGCTGCCCGCCGCCGCCTGCGCCGCGCCGTCCGTCAG
>JAUIEF010000170.1 GCA_030428785.1 bacterium | reverse complement strand
CTCACGCGCCGGCCTCCCGGGCGACGTCGCCGCGCAGCTCCCGCGCGAGGCGCGCCACCCGCGCGGCGATGTCGTCGCGCGCGCGGCGGAACGCGTCCGGCCCGCCGTGCTTCGGGTCCGGCACGGGCCAGTCCTCGCGGCGCGGCGCCTCGACCTCCGCGCAGTCGTCGCCGCAGCCCATGCTCACGACGACGTCGAAGCGGCGATGGGGCAGCGCGTCGACGCCCTCGCTCCGCTGACCGGCGGCATCGCAGCCCCGCTCGGCGAGCGCCGCGAGCGCGCCCGGGTGCACCCGCCCGGACGGCCGGCTGCCCGCGCTCCAGGCGTCCAGCCCGGCCCGACGGCCGAGCGCCTCGGCGAGCTGGCTGCGGCAGGAGTTCTCGACGCACAGGAAGAGGACGCGCGGCCGGCGCGCCCGGGACTCCTCCGTCCCGACGATGGAACCGGCGTCGCGGATGTCCATCATGGACCCGTCCCCGCCCGCCCCGGGCGGCTCCCCGTCCCGGTCCCGTCCGCGGTGCGCGTGCCCATGCAGACCCTCGTCCTCGTGGGAACCGGCGGCGCGCTCGGCGCGCTCGCCCGCTTCGGCCTCTCCGCGTTCGTGCAGCGGCGCGCGGGCACCGACTTCCCGCTCGGCACGCTCGTCGTGAACGTCCTGGGCTGCCTCGTGCTCGGCGCGCTCATGACGCTCGTCGTCGAGAAGGAGCTCTTCGACGTGCGCGTCCGGCAGTTCGTCGGCGTCGGGCTGCTCGGGTCGTTCACGACCTTCTCGACCTTCGGGGTCGAGACCGTCGAGCTCGCGCGCGAGGGGCAGGTCGGGGCGGCGGTCGGCAACGTCGCGCTCAACGTGCTCGTCGGGGTGGGGGCGGTGCTGCTGGGTCACGCGCTCGTCCGGATGGTCGTCGAGTGATCGGTGTCGGCCGCGATGACCGACGCGCGACGCGCGCGACCGACCGCGGAGCCGCGCGGACATCCGGGAGCGGCCGGCTAGTATGGGCCGGACCGGTCGGCGTATTCCATCCACCCGAAGGGACGGATCCATGACGACGGCGAACACGAACCGCATGCACGTCGCGCTCAACGTCGCGGACCTCGAGCGCGCGACGCGCTTCTACGAGGACCTCTTCGGTCTGCAGCCGGACAAGGTGCACGCGGACCACGTGCGCTTCTCGCTCGACGACCCGCCGCTCGCGCTCACGCTCAACCTCCCGGAGCGGCTCGTCGAGGGCAACCGGCTGTCGCACCTGGGCATCCGCCTCGGCGACCACGAGGCGCTGCGCGCGGCCCACGACCGGCTCGCGCACGCGGGCCACGCCCTGCGGGTGCAGGACGGCACGACCTGCTGCTACGCGCTCCAGGACAAGTTCTGGGTCACGGACCCCGACGGCAACGACTGGGAGTACTACGTGCTCCTGTCCGACGACCCGGAGGGCGGCGACGAGCCGGCCCCGACCGGCGACGGCCGGAACCCCTGCTGCGACGGGTGAGCGGGAGCGCGCGGCTCCGCGCTCGTCAGCGCCCGTCGTCCTCCTCCCGCTCGTCGGCATCGTCGGGGGAGGCGAAGCGCTCCAGCATCTCCTCGAGGCTCGTGCCGGGCGGCCCTTCGTCGAAGACGTCGACGAAGAGGAGGCCGCCGTCGAGCGCGAGGGAGACCGTGAGCCGCAGGATCTCGTCGCGGCTGAACCCGCCGATGCGGCCCGCCGAGACCACGAAATGATCCGACAGCTCCCCGTTGAGTCTCGCCGGCGCCTGGATCAGCCGGGGTCCGCTCGCGTAGCCGACCATCCTCCCGACGCGCTCGCCCGTGAACCGCTCGAAATCCTCCCGGCGGTCCTCGCGGACCCAGATCCCCAGCACGCGGTCGCCGCCGTGGTCGCGCGCCAGGGCGACCTTCTCGAAGTCCTTCGCCGAGAACGGCGGCGCGCCCGACGCGTCGAAGGCCAGGAGCCGGTAGTCGTCGACCTCGAGCGGGTGCGTCGTGAAGTCGAGCGAGCCGTCGCGCCGCTCCGCGAGCACCTCGTCGGGGAGCGCGAACCAACGGAGGAGCGCGTCGTCGGTGCGGACCTCGACGCCCCGGGTGTCGACCGCGTCGGGGGCGCTGCCGTCGTAGGCCTCGAGGCGTTCGGCGAGCGCGTCGCGCGCGGCCGACAGGTCGACGCCCAGCTCCGCGGCGGACGCCTCGTCGACGACCTCGCAGACCGCCGACGGGACCGCCGCGAGGGCGCCCCGGACCCGCACGATCTCGCGGGCGGAGCAGTTCTCGAGCCGGACCCAGACCCTGTCGAGCCCGACCTGTCGGACCGACGCGCGGCCGCCCACGAGCGCCTCGACGCGTCGACCGACCTCGGACGCGTAGGCCTCCGTGAGGAGGTCGACCGCGAGGAGGTCGAAGATCCCCGGCGCGGTCGTCCGAACGGTGACGGACATCGCGAAGCTCGGCAGCGTCGGTCCCGCCGACGTGCCTTGCGCGGCTGCGGGCGGGGCCGACATCCCGAGGCTTGCGACCAACAACCAGGTCAGGACGAGACGGTGCATCGGGCATCCCCCCGCGGAGTCCGGCGGACGCGCCCGGTCCCGTCCGGGCGCCGCCCTCGCGAGCGGTCAGTGTAGCGGGCGCGGCGCGCGGTTGCGCGTCGCCCGCGGCTCACTGCGCATGGACCGGGATGTACGGGCCCTCGTAGACGATGCTCCGCTCGAGGAAGCCCGCGGCCTGCTTGAGCGTGAGCAGCATCTCGGCGGCCTGCTCGCGGGTCGTCTCGTCCATGGTGCCGTTGGTCAGGACGAAGTGGTCGAACAGCCGGTCGTTGATCATCGGGGGAGGTTGGAGCAGCCGATCGCCCACGAGGATGGCCATGCTGCGGCCGATGGCAGCCTCCGTGAACCGCCCGAACGCGGGCGCCCGGTCCGCTCGGAGCTCGAGGCCGACCACGCGTTCGCTGTTCCAGGCCGCGTCGAGGTGCACGGTCCGCAGATCCCGGGCACCGAACGGCGCCTCGCCCGACGCGTCGAGCACGATGAGCCGGTAGTCGTCGACGGCGAGAGGCGCCTCGGCGAAGTCCGCCTCGCCGCCGCGCTTCATGGCGAGCCCATTGTCGTCCAGGCAGACCCAGCGATAGGTGCGGTCCGGCGCGGCGGCCGGCGACGTCTCGGTCATCCCGGGCGCGAGATCCGACACGTCCACCTCCGACGGCGGGCTCCCCGCGTGCTCGGCGAGCCGCGCCGCGAGCGCCGCGCGGGCGGCCTCCATGTCGACGGGCTCGACGCCGTCCGCCGCCTCGTCGCGGGTCACCGCGAGGCAGAACCTGACGGGCTCCACCTGGGGCCCCGCGCGCACCTCCGGGATCGTCGTGCCGTCGCCGTACGGGATCACGACGACCACGTCGTGGACGCCGGACTTCCGCACGCTGCCGCGGTCGCCCACCACGCGCTCGACGTGCGCCGCCAGGCGTCGCGTGTACGCCTCGACGACGTGGTCGAGCTCCCAGATGCCGCCGTCGTCGGGGTCCGCGGACTCGAAGCGGAAGCGGATGAGCCAGCGCGTCGGGTCGGGTTCGAGGAGCTCGTAGCTCTGGCCCGACGCCGAGCCGGCGGCCAGGAGCAGGGCGGCGAGGGCCGCGGCGATCCGCGCGGGCAAGGTCATCGTCATCGTGGGGCGCTCCGGTCCGGGGTCTCGTCCGACGGCGTCGGCTCCACACGGAACCGTGCGACGACCGCGTCGTGGTCGCTGGGAAACAGCCGGCCGACCTTGCCGCCGAGGATGCGGGCCTCCCGGACCTCGAGCCCGCGGTAGAGGACGTGGTCGATGCGGCGGCCGCCGAGCGGGTCGCGGAAGCCGTTGAAGGTGCCGCGGGTGCTGTCCGGGTACAGCTCGAGCCAGGCGGAGCGCCAGCGCTTCGCGAGGAACTGGCGCACGGGCGGCTCGTCGTCCGTCGCGTTGAAGTCGCCCGTCACGACGACGCGCGGGAGGTCGCCGGCGTGCTCCTCGATGAGCGCGCTGGACTCCGCGCGGGCCTCCGCGCCGCGGTGGTCGTAGTGCGTGCCGTAGACGCGCACGACGGGCCCGCCGGTCAGGAGCCGCACGTCCGCCCACACGGCCATGCGCGGGAGCGCCGCGTCCCACCCGCGGCTGCCCACGACGGTGGGCGTCGGCGAGAGCCAGAACTCGCCCCAGTCCACGACCTCGAGGCGGGTCTCGTCCACGTAGAGGCCGGAGAACTCGCCCTCGTCGCCGCCCTCGCGGTGCTGCCCGAGCTTGCGGTAGCCGACGAGCACCTCGGCGAGCGCGTCGAGCTGGAACGCGAGGCCCTCCTGGATCGCGAGCACGTCCGGCGCCTGCGACGCGATGCGGTCGGCGACGCGCGAGACGCGCGCGGTCCACACGTGCTCCCCGTCGGCGGCGGTGCCGTAGCGGATGTTGAACGTCATGACGACGAGCTCGTCCGCGGCGTGGCGGCGCGGACCGGCGCAGGCCGCGAGCGCGAGGAGGACGAGCGGGGCGAGCGCGAGGACGCGGCGCAGCGAGGGGGCAGTCATGCCGCCGAGTCTAGCGGTCGCGTCGTGCGGCTGTCGCCTCGCGCGGGTGCCGCACGGTCGAGGACCGCGGGACGCCGGCGCGCGCCTACCCGTACGTGACGAGCGGCGGCTCCATCCACTCGGGCACGGGCTCGTCGAGCGCGGCGAGCACCGTCGCGGCGACGTTCGCGAGGCTGCCGTCCTTGCGCTCCCAGCGCGCGGTCAGGCCCGGCGCCGCGAGGCTCACGAAGGGCACGGGCCGCTCCGTGTGGCTGCCGAAGGGTCCGCCGTCCTCGCCCACGAGCTTGTCCGCGTTGCCGTGGTCGGCGGTGAGCAGCACGGTCCAGCCGTGCTTCGCCGCGACCTCCGCGATGCGCGCGAAGGCCTCGTCGACCTCGTGCGCCGCGCGCTGCGCGAGGTCCAGCCGCCCGAGGTGCCCGACCTGGTCGAGGTTCGCGAGGTTCGCGACGACGACGCGCCGCTCGCCGGACTCGAGCGCGCGGACGATCTCGTCCGTGACCTCGTGGAGCGACATCTCCGGCTTGTCCGGGATCTCGCCCTCGGGGATCGACGGGATGCACAGGCCCTCGCCCTCGACGGCCGTGTCGAAGCCGTTGAAGAAGAAGGTCACGTGCGGGAACTTGCACTTCTCGGCGATGCGCACGGACGGGATGCCGCGGTCGCGGAGGACGTGCGCGAGGCCCTTGTCGAGCGGGCGCTGCGGGAAGACGATGCGCCGCACGGGCACGGCGTCACCCGGGTCGACGAGCATCGTCACGGGCTGCGTCTCGGAGAGCACCGTCGCGATCTGGCGGGCGCGGTCGGCGCGGTGGCTCGTGAGGAGCACGGCCTCGCCGGGCGCGATCGGCCGCCCGCCCGCGACGAGGTGTCCGGGGAAGGTCTTCTCGCCGGCGGACGCGAGGTGCGCGGCGAGCGCCTCGTCGGAGTACGCGGGAAGCTCGCCGACCCCGCGCAGCGCGTCGGCCGCCGTGCGTGAGACGTCGAGGTCGCCGCTGCGGTCGCAGAAGGTCGCGCGGCCCATGACGACGCCGAGCGTCACGCCGGGCAGCCCGTCGAGCGCCTCGCGCAGCGCGCCGAGCAGCCGCGGCGCGGAGCCCTGGAGCGAGTCGACGCCGTCGAGGAACGGGTGCACGAAGACCTCGTCGATGCCCGCGCGCGAGGCGAGCGTCGCCGCCTGGACCATCGTGCGGTCGAGCGCGTGGACGCCCGCGTCCGAGAGCAGCCCGACGACGTGCAGCACGCGCGAGCCGTCGGGGCGCGTGACGTCCGCGCCGGTCCAGAGCTCGTCCGCGGCCCAGCTCCCGTCGTGGAAGCTCTCGTCGATGCGGCGGCACATGCTCGAGATCGCGCGGCCCGCGCCGATCGTGAGGTGCCCGGCCTCCGAGTTGCCGACCTGGCCGGCCTCGAGGCCCACGGCGCCCTCCGCCGCGCCGAGCACGGCGAAGCCGTCCGACTCCATGCGCGCGAAGAGCCGCGGCAGGTGCTCCGCGGTCACGGCGTTGCCGGCGGGGTCCGGGTGGTAGCCGGCGCCGTCGAGGACGAGCAGCAGGACCTTGCGGGGTGCGGTCATCGTCGGGGTCTCCTCGCGCGCCGCGCGGTCGTCGCGGCGCGCGGCGCGTCAGGCGGGCTGCCCGTGGTGGGCGCGGAAGCGCGCGAGCTCGTCCCAGAAGGCCGGGAACGACTTCGCGACGCAGGCCGGGTCCTCGATCCCGATGCCGTCCACGACGAGGCCCAGCACGGCGAACGCCATGGCGACGCGGTGGTCGTCGTAGGTGTGCACCTCGGCGGGCGTGATCGGGCCCGGGTTGATCACGAGCCAGTCCTCGCCCTCCTCGCAGTCGACGCCCAGGCGCTGCAGCTCGGCGGCGGCGGCGTGGATGCGGTCGCACTCCTTGACGCGCAGGTTCGCGATGTTCGTGATGCGCGTCGGGCCCTCGGCGCGCGCGGCGACGGCCGCGAGCGTGAGCACGACGTCCGGCATGGTCTCCATGTCGATGTCGATGCCCTTGAGCGGGCCGCCCTTCAGCCGGATGGAGTCGTCGCCCATCTCGAGCGTGCAGCCCATGCGCTCGAACGCCCGCGCGAGCCCGACGTCGCCCTGCGCGGACGCCTTGCCGATGCCCGGGATCTCGACCTCGCAGCCCGTCACGGCGGCCGCCGCGAGGAAGTAGGACATGCCGCTCGCGTCGGGCTCGACGGCGATCGTGTCGCCCTGCACGCGACCCGGCTGCACGACGATCGCCTCGCCCTCGCGCGCGACGTCGATGCCGTTCGCGTTCATCATCGCGATCGTCATGTCGACGTACGGGCGCGACACGACGTTGCCCGTGACCTCGACGCGGATCGGGCCGCTCGGCTGCTGCGACGCGAGCAGGAGCAGCGAGCTCGTGAACTGAGAGGACACGTCGCCGCGGATGGTCCAGGTCGTGTCGGTGATCGTCCCGCCGGTGATGCGCGCGGGCAGGCAGTCGGCGAGGGCCCGGCACTCGACGCCGATGCTCACGCTCCGCAGCGTGTCGAGGATGTCGCCCATGGGGCGCTCGCAGAGGCGCTCGGTGCCCGTGACGACCGTCGCGCCCTCGGCGGCCGCCGAGAAGCCGAGCATGAAGCGCGCGGGCGTGCCGGCGGCGCCCATGTGGATCGGCGCGGCGGGCGCGCCGACGCGGCGGTCCTCGCGCGTCACGCGGAAGCCGCGCTCCGTCTCCACGACCTCCAGCCCGTCGAAGGCCGTGATCGCCTCCGAGAGCCGGTACGTGTCGTCACACTTGAGGCCCCCGACGACCTCGGTCGCACCGGGCCGCATCGCGGCGAGCACGAGCGCGCGGTTCGTGTACGACTTCGACCCGGGGATCCTCGCCACGAACCGTTCGTCGTTCACGTCGGTCAGGGCCTGGGACCTCGTCGTCATGGCAGGTGTCCTCGTCGCAGCAGGAGTCGGTGGGGGAGCCCGCGCCCGCCGGCCTCAGCTCGAGCGTGCGGGGGTGGCATTCTTCCGCATCGCGGTCGGTCAGGTCCACGCCGAGGTGCTGCAGCGCGGCGGCGCCCAGCTCGGCGGCCTCGACGAAGAGGCGCGTCTCCGTGGCGCGGGGCGCGTCGAGCACCTCGGCGGGCGTGCCCTCCTCCACGAGCCGCGAGCCGCCCGCGAACGGCCAGAGGAAGTACACGCGGTCGGCGATGCGGCGCGTCATGCCGACGTCGTGCGTCACGACGACGACGAGCCGGTCCTCGCCGAGGTGGCGGATGAGCTTCTCGAGGCGCGCGACGGCCAGCGGGTCGAGGCCGTTGCTCGGCTCGTCCATGAGCAGCACCTCGGGGTGCAGCGCGCAGCTCCGCGCGATGGCGAGGCGCTTGAGCTGGCCGCCGGAGAGCGAGCCCGCCTCGGTGGTCCAGTGCTGCGGCTCGAGGCCCACGTGCTCGAGGGCCTCGACGGCGCGCGCCTCCATCTCGCCGGGCGTGAGCTTCGTCGTGCACTTCATCGCGAAGAGCACGTTCTCGAACGCCGTGCCGGGGAAGGGCACGGGGCGCTGCATGACGAGGCCCACGCGCTGACGCAGCCGCGTCGCCGGGTAGTCCGCGGCGCGGACGTCCTGCCCGTCGAGGAGCACGCGGCCGGTGCACGCGAGGTCGGGGTCGTCCTCGTCGGTGCGGATCGTCGCGCGGAGGAGCGTCGTCTTGCCGCAGCCCGACGGGCCCAGCAGCACGGCGACGCCGCGCGCCGGCATCTCGAGGTCGACGTCGTCCAGGATGGGGACGCCGCAGCCCTGCATCGCGAGGCGTTCATACCGCAACATGCGCGGTCCTCCGGAGACGGGTGAGGCCCATGTGGAGCGCGACGTTGATGATCATGAGCGCGAGCGCCGCGGTGTACGCGCGCGCCTCGCCGCCCGGGACGTCGCGGGCCAGGTGGTAGACGTGGACGGAGAGCGACGCGCCGGGGTCGAGCACCGAGCCCGGCATGCGCGTCGAGATGCCGGACGTGAGCACGAGCGCGGCCGTCTCGGCGGTCGCGCGGCCCACGGCGAGCGCCAGGCCGGCGAGCAGCGCGGGGCGCGCCGCCGGGAGGATCTGCAGCCAGAGCGCCTGCCAGCGCGTCACGCCGAGCGTGAGGCAGGCCTCGCGCAGCGAGCCCGGCACCGAGTCGAGCCCGACGAGGAACGCGACGGTCATGATCGGCACGAGCATGAGCACGAGCGTGAGGCAGCCGGAGAGCAGCGAGAAGCCGAGGCCCAGGCCCTCGCTGAAGAGCATCCAGCCCACGAGGCCCAGCGCGACGGATGGCACCGCGGCCATGACGTCGTACGAGCGGCGGAAGGCGCGGCTCAGGCCGGGCCGCTTGGCGAGCAGCTCGCTGCACATGATCGCGCCGCCCAGCGCGAACGGCAGCGCCATGAGCACGGAGAGCAGCACGAGCACGAGCGTTGAGACGACGACCGGCGCGATGCCGCCCGCGCGCCCGCCGTCCCGCGCCGCGTCCGTGAGGTACCCGGCGTAGAGGCCGGGCGCGCCCTCGACGACGAGGTCCGCGACGAGGAACACGAAGAACCCGAAGAGCAGCGCGAAGGCCGTCCACGACGCGACGCGGGTCATGCCGGCACCTCCCCGCGACGGTTCGAGAGGCGGATGGCGAGCGTCGTCGCCGCGGCCGCGAAGAGCACGACCGTGAGCGCGACGAGGTGCAGCGCCGTGCGGTGCTCGCCCATGGCGTAGTCGAACTCCTGCACGAGCGTCGTCGTGAGCGTGCGCACCGGCACGGAGAGTCCCGTCGGCATGTTCGCGACGTTGCCGCACACCATCTCGACGGCGAGCGCCTCGCCGAGGCATCGCGCGAGCGAGAACGACGCCGCCGCCGCGAGCTGCGGGCGCGCCACGACGAGCGCGAGCCGGCGGATGACCTGGCTGCGCTTGAGCCCGAGCGTCGTCCCGGCCTCCATGAGGTCGCGGGGGAGCTGCCGCAGCGCGGCGAGCGCGAGCAGCGTGAAGGTCGGCGTGACCATGCACGTGAGCACGAGCACCGCGGACGCGAGCGACGCGCCGAGGTGCGGCACGAACCACACCGTCGCGAAGAGCCCGAAGACCACGGACGGCGTCCCGCCGAGCACGCCGAGCACCGCGTCCGCCGTGTCGCGCATGCGCGCCGGCGCGTGGAAGTGCAGCGCGACGGCCGCGCCGAGCCCGACGGGCACCGAGACGAGCAGCGCGAGGAAGGACGTCGCGAGCGTGCCGCCCACGAGCGGCAGGATCCCGAAGTCGCCCTGCGTGGGGTACCAGTCCGTGCCGAGCAGCGCCGCGGGCGACCCGCGCAGGAAGGCGACGCCCTCCCACAGCAGGTAGAGCACCACGGTGGGGACGAGGAGCCCCCCGAGGAGCCCGGCCGCCCAGACGAGCGACCAACCCGATCTGCTGCCCGGTCGCGTCACGTCGTCACGGCGTCCCGGTCGCGGCGGGCACGAAGGAGAGCTCGTCCATGATCCGGCGGCCCGCGGGGCCGCGCAGGTAGTCGAGCAGCGTCTCGGACGCGCCCGTCGACTCGGGGAACATGATGTAGAGCGTGCGGCGCACGGGGAAGGTGCCGTCCGCCACGGTCTCGAGCGTCGCCTCGACGCCGTCCAGCGCGAGCAGGCGGATGGGCTCGCCGTTCTCGACGGCGTGCAGCGCCTCGCCGATGCTCACGTAGCCGATGGCGTTGGGGTCGTTCGCGACCATGCGTACGCCCTGCGCGTTGTCGCCGACGATGACGTCCGCCTGGATCGCCTTGTTGTCGAAGCCGAAGTGCTTCAGGAAGACCTCGAGCGTCGCGCGGCCCTCGGCCTTGTGCACGACGGTCACGGGGCCGCTCCCGCCGAACGCGCTCCAGTCGTTCACGCGGTCGAGGTAGAGGTCGGCGACCTGCTCGGTGGTGATCGACGTCAGCGGGTTGGCGGTGTTCGCGATGAGCGCGACGCCGTCGTAGGCCAGCGGCACGACGTGCAGGCCCGCGGCCTCCTCGGGCGTGAGGTCGCGCGACGCCATGCCGGCGTCCACCGAGCCGGCCCGCGCGTCCTGGATGCCGCGGCTGCTGCCGCCCGTCTGCACGTCGATGAGCAGGCCCGGGTGCTCGGCCTCGATGCGCTCGGACGCGAGCTGGAGGATCGGCGCGACCGTGCTCGACCCGGTGATGAGGAAGCGGCTCTGGGAGTCGGCCATGGCGGTCGTGACGAGCACGCCCGCGGCGACGAGGCCGACGAGACCGAGGAGGAGCTTCATGGCGGGAGTCCTGGGTGTGCGTGGAGCGGGGGCCCGGACCCGGAGCACGGGGACTCGAGAGGTCTTGCCCACCGCTAGTGCAGCAAACGGCGGACCAAACCCCCAAGCGGCGTCTGGCGGGCCCCCGGACCATTTCCAGCCGGGCCGGTGTCCATGCTTTCGCCGGGCAAGCGGGGGGCCGTCCAGTTCCTGGACGCCGTCGTGATCCGGGCGCGGAGGGCTTCAGTCTTCCCGCAGGCGGGCACCCGACACCCGCGACCCGAGCGGAAACTGACGTGTTGTGCCTGCCGCCAGCCGCGGCCCGGCAGCGATTATCATGCCGCGGCCCGGAGCCGAGCGGCCCGAGCGAGAGCGGCGCGACCTGATGGCGATGGGAGGAGGCCCATGTCGAGATCCAAGCGTGACGCCAGGACCCGGGGTGGGCCACCGGATGTGCCCTCGGAGGCCGCGCCGCCCGCGGACGCCCCCCAAAAGGACGCGCCTCGGACGGACGCTTCCCCGGCCAGCGAGGAGGGGGAGCCTCCGGCCCCGCTTCCACGCTCGTTCGCAGAAGTCCTGTTTGACGGGGCTGCGACCTGGCGGCTGTTCGTCGCGACCGCGGGACTATTCGCGATCGGGCTCCTGGGGATTTGTGGAGCGCTGTGGTTCTTCGAGGTTCGCAGCGTCAGCACGGGCGGCTTCACCATGGAACTCAACCGGGGCGCCGTCGTGTTCCGGTCCGGTTCCGAGGTGTACGCGATCCGATCCGTCGCCGCGAGCGCGGGCTGGCTGGACACGGGGGTGGATATCAAGCCGGGAGAGACCTGGACGCTACGAGCCTCAGGGAGCGCCCATCTCGGCGTGCACCACCTCGTCGACTGCGGCTTGCTCGACCTGGCCCCCAAGACGCCCTGGGTGCAGCCCGAGCCGGAAGAGCGGGAGACCCCCGGGAAGAGCCGGCTCGAACGGCAGCGCAATGATCTCAAGGTCGCGCCGCTCTCGAAATACGGATCTCTCCTCATCCTCCTCCTCCCGGAGGAAGAGGGCACTCCGGCCCTTGAGTCCAGCTACCTCGATCATCATCCGAAAGCGCGCCTCATCACATACCTGGAGAGAATCGATGGGGTGAAGCTGGAGCTGTCAGAGCGCGACAGAGCCGTACCCCACCGCGTCTTCCTGTGCATCAACGACCAGGTTCTGGACAACCAGGATCTGTACACCGGCGATCTAGGTCTGCACGTCGACCATCTGTCGCGGCTCAGCTTCAGGTGGTTGTCGGGCATGATCCGGAAGATCCGGACGGGTGCCGATCACTGGTCACGGCTTGAGGGAGCGCTCCTCGAAGCCTTCCCTGATCTTGCGGGGGAAGTGCTCGACATGACGTCCGACTTCGAACTGGAGCGCCGCCTTCGCGACCTGCACGCGACTGATGACCAGGAGGCCACGGCGCGGCTCGCGAGGCTCAGCCTGACCGTCACCGAGATCCAGTGGGATCTCTTTCGGGACGAGGGCGAGCGGAAACGAATCTACTTCGACGACAATCTCGGCAGCTACCTGGTGCAGGTCAGTCGTAGATCCCCAGG
>JAUIEF010000169.1 GCA_030428785.1 bacterium | reverse complement strand
GCTCGCAGATCGTCGCGTAGAGGTCGGTGCAGCCGACGAGCGCGTCGACCTCGCGGCCGGGCGCGGCGACGTCCGGGCCGAGGACGATGAGCGGCACGTGGACGCCGCGCTCGCCGACGCCGCCCTTCGCCTGGCTCACGCCGGGGAGCGCGCCGCCGGGGCTGCCGTTGTCGCCCATGAACACGATCCAGGTGCGCGCGAGGACGGCGGGGCGCACGCTCGTGAGCAGGCGGCCGATCTCCGTGTCCATCGCCTCGATCATCGCGCGGTGCTTGATGTCGTTGGGCGAGGCGGCGTCCACCGGGAGCGTCGTGAGGTGGTCGGGCGGCACGTGGTAGGGCGTGTGCGGCGCGTTGAACGCGAGCCACACGAACCACGGCTCGTCGCCCGCGCGCTCGATGGCGTCGAGCGCGTCGTCGACCTGGTCGCTCGTCGCGTAGGTGCCGCGCACCATCGTCTGGACGTTGCCGTTCGCGTCGGCGTCGTTCTTCTCGTAGTCGGTGTAGTCGAGGCCGAGGAGCGGGAGGTTGCCGATGGGGCCGTGGTGCTCGTCGAAGCCGAAGAGCACGGGGTGCTGGTAGCCGCTGCCGCCGATCTCCTCGCGGTGCGCGAGGTGCCACTTGCCGATGGCGAAGGTGCGGTGCGTCGCGGCGAGCGCCTCGGGCAGCGTGAGCTCCGCGGGGTCGACCTCGTGGATGCCGTTGGCGCCGTTCCACGAGACGCCCTTGCCGATGCCCGTGCGGAAGGGGTGCTTGCCGGTGAGCGTCGAGGCGCGCGTCGGCGAGCAGAGCGGCTCGGCGTACGCGTTGCGGAAGAGCACGCCGTGGCGCGCGAGCAGGTCGAGGACGGGCGTCGGGCCGTTGCCGACGGCGTCCGGCCCGTAGGCGGGCGTGCGGTCGACGCCCATGTCGTCGGCGAGGATGACGAGGACGTTGTCGGGCCGCCGCGGCGCCGTCCCGGCCTGCGAGCGCAGGGCGGGCGGATCGCCGGCGGAGGCGAGGGCGGAGAGCGCGAGGAGCAGCGCGACGGCGCGCGGGAGGAGGGGGACGCGGAGCATGGGGAGCCGGCGACGGGGAGTCGGGCCCGGGGATCGGGGGGCGGGCCGCTCCCTCCAGTCTGTCACGAGACCGGCGAGCCGTCGCGGGGGAATGCCGACCGAGGGCCGAGTCCAGCCGCGGGTTCGGGTTCGGATTCGGCTTCGGGTTCGGCTTCGGGTTCGGCTTCGGCCGCGGCTTCGGACGCGGGTTCGGCTTCGGCCGCGGCCCCGGCTTCGGCCCCGGCTTCGGCCCCCCCCGACCCTACGTCGCCGGATACAGCGGCGCCGCGCACACCTCGCGCGCCCCGCAGCCCTCGCAGAGGTTGTTCTTCGTGTAGATGCCGAGCGTCTTGCGGGACTCGAGCAGCTCCTTCACGCCGGGCGGCGCGATGGGCTTCACGGTGCCCATGGTCCGCGCCGCGTGCGTGATCTTCGCGGTGTGCTCGACCATCTCCATCTTCTTGAACGCGTCGAAGAGGTCGGTGCCGACGCAGACGACGCCGTGACGCTCCATGATGACGGCGTCGCCCTTGGAGAGGAACGGGCCGAGCTGGTCGGGGAGGTCGTAGGTGCCGGGCGTGGCGTAGGGCGCGGTGGGGATGGTGCCCATGGTCACGATGATCTCGGGGATCACGCACTCCGCGAGGGAGATGCCGGCCAGCGAGAACGCGACGGCGTAGATCGGGTGTGCGTGCACGACGGCGCGGATGTCGGGGCGCTCCTCGTACGCGGCGACGTGCATCTTGATCTCGGTCGTCACGCGCCGGCCGTCGAGGGCGTTGCCCTTGGCGTCGCACTCGATGACCTGGTCGGGCGTCATGAAGCCCTTCAGCACGCCCGACGCCGTGATCATGATGTTGCCGTTGGGCAGGCGCGCGCTCACGTTGCCGTCGTTCGCGACGACCATCTCCTGCTGGTACATGATCCGCATGACGTCGCAGATCTGCTGCGCGATGGCGGCCTTGTCGTCGGGCGCGGCCTGCGTCACGACGCCGTGGCGCTCGGGCGGGGCGGTCGGCGCGGACCAGGGCGTGGCGCCGAGGGGCTTGCCCTCGAGCGCGGGGTCCACGGCGGGGCGCGGCGCGCAGGGCGCGAGGTCGTCGATGCCGGGACTGGGGCGGTCGTTGCTCATGGGGCGGGCATCCTACCTCAGGCGTCGGGCGTGCCGCTCGCGGACGGGTAGACGACCTCGCCGTGGAGCGTGATCTCGTCGATGACGCCGACGACGGCGGTGCGGATGGGGGCGTCGGCGTCGCCGACGACGTCGCGCACGGAGCTGCCCTCGGCCATGAGGAGCACGAGGTCGCCGACGCCGGCCTGGCAGCGGTCGACGGCGGTGAACATGCGGTCCTTCGTCGGGGACAGGTCGGGCGAGAGCGGGCGCACGGCGAGCAGGCGACGCCCGTCGTAGGCGGGGTGCTGCACGGGCGTGACGACCGTGCCGACGACGCGGGCGATCCTCATCGTGCGGGGGCTCCCGTGTAGCGGCGGCGGAAGAGGCGGCTCGCGACGACGAAGAGCGCGGCGGCGACGGCGAGCAGGACGCCGAGGTTGCGGAGCACGGCGGGGTCCGTCCAGTGGAGACCGTTCCAGAAGGTCGACTGGTAGGCGTCGATGGACCAGAACGGCAGCGTGAAGCGCGCGGCGGTCTGGACGACCTCGGGCATGAAGAGGAGCGGCATCCACGCGCCGCCGAGCGCGGACATGACGAGGATGAGGATCGTCGAGAGGCCGTCGGCCTGCTTGTCCGAGGTCGCGACGGCGGCGATGAGCAGCGCGAAGCCCGTGGTGCTCGCGGCGGTGACGGCGGAGATGACGAGCAGCGTGTCCCAGCGCGAGGCGACGTCCAGGTCGAAGAGCATCGACGCGTAGACGAACAGGATGAGCGTGAGCCCGAGCCCGACGACCCACGAGCCGAGCGCCTTGCTGAGGAGGATCGCGCGGACGTCGATGGGGGCGCAGAGGAGGCGGCGGAGCGTGCCGTCGTCGCGCTCCTCGAGCAGGCTGCGCGCGAAGCCCACGAGGCTGAACATGAGCATCATGACCGTCATGCCGGAGACGGCGTGGCTCACCATGTAGGTGATGTTCGACTGGCGGCCCTCGGGGAGGACGTCCTCGGCCTCGACGGGGAGGACGGCCATCATGATGTCCTGGAAGTCGGGGCCGGTGTCCGCGTCCTCGTCGTCGTCGGCGGCGCTCCCGTCGGCGTCCGCGTCCGCGAGGAGGCCGGCGGCGTCGGCGTCGTCGAAGAGCGACTCCATGGCGGCGCGGAACGGGATCGTGAAGGCCTCGACGCGCGCCATCCACTCCTCGGGGATGCCGGCCTCGGCGAGGGCCCGGTTCTGGAGCTCCCAGGCCATGTCCTCGCCGCGCACCTCGAAGAGCGCGCGCACGAGTCCGATCATGAGGAGCTGCTGCGAGAGGTCGCGGCCCGGGTCGCGGAGGAGCCGGAGCTCGGCGCCCTCGCCGAAGCCCGGCGGGAGGACGGCGGCGAAGGGCACGTCGCCGTCGTGGACGAGTTCCCGGAGCGCGGCGCGGTCGGCGTCGGCGTCGCCGGTGGGGGCGCGCACGTCGAGGTCGATGCCGTCCATGTCCGCGAGGGCGGCGACCATGGCGCGGGAGGTCGCGCTGTCGTCGAGGTCGAGGAGCGCGAGGTCGACGGCGGGCATGCCGCCGCCTCCGCCGCCGCCGCCCATGCCGGACATGATCGTGCCGAAGACGGTGACGAGCACGAGCGGCAGGAGCACGGCGAGCATGAGCGCGACCTTGTCGCGCACGAAGAGGCGCAGGTCCTTGCCGACCATGAGGAGCGCGGTGCGGATCACGCCGAGCCTCCTTCGTCCCGGAGGGACCGGCCGGTGAGTTCGAGGAAGGTGCGTTCGAGGTCGGCGCCGGGGAGGCCGGCCTGTTCGGCGAGCTCGGCGGCGGTGCCGGTGGCGACGAGGGTGCCGCGATCCATGATGGCGACGCGGTCGCAGAGGCGCTCGACCTCGTCCATGGAGTGACTCGTGTAGAGCATGCCGCGGCCGTCGGCGCGGAGGCGTTCGATGCTCTCGAAGATGTGGTTCCGCGACTGGGGGTCGACGCCGACCATGGGTTCGTCGAGGAGCGTGAGCGGCGGGTCGCCGAGCGCGGCGACGGCGAGGTTGAGGCGGCGCTTCATGCCGCCGGAGAACGTCTTCACGCGGTCGTCGGCGCGGGACTCGAGGCCGGCGAGGGCGAGGCCGCGGGCGACGGCGTCCTGCGCGTCGGCGACGCCGTGGAGGCGCGCGAAGAAGAGGAGGTTCTCGCGGGCGGTGAGGCCGTCGTAGAGGGCGAGTTCCTGCGGGACGACGCCGAGGCGCGCGCGGTGGGCGGGGGTCGCGTGGGGCGTGAAGGACGCGCCGTCGAAGGAGAGGGCGCCGGCGGCGGGGGCGAGCAGTCCGCAGAGGCAGCTGATGGCGGTCGTCTTGCCGGCGCCGTTGGGACCGAGGAGGCCGAGGGCCTCGCCGCGGCGCACCTCGAAGGAGACGGCGTCGACGGCGACGCGTGCGCCGTAGCGGAAGGTGAGCCCGTCGACGGCGAGCAGCGCGGTCATCGCGCCGGGTCGGTCCCGTGGTCGCGGGTCGCGCGTCCGGTGCGCGGGCCGTCCGCGGGGAGCGCGTCGTCGCCCGTCGTGGTGCCGGCGCGTGTCCGCTCGCCGCCCTGCGGTGCGTCGTCGCCGGGGAGGACGTCGGCGACGCCGCCGGCGCCGGCCGCGACGTCGCGGTCGACGGCGAACTCCTCGACGTGTCCGACGATGGTCGCGTCGACGGGGACGAAGGACTCCTTCAGCGCGAGGGTCGACTCGCGGCCGTCGCAGACGTGGACGAGGTCGCCGAGGCCGGAGTCGGCGGCGTCGCAGGCGACGAGCGTCGCGCCGGCGTCCTCGCCGCGCTCGTCGACGGGGCGCACGACGAGCAGCTTCTCGCCGTCGAGGCCGGTGATGCGGCGGGTGGCGACGACGCGGCCGATGACGCGGGCGAGGTGCACGGCGTCAGGTCTCCTTCGGGTCCCAGCGCGTCGTCTCGAGGCCTTCCTTCTGGTAGACGAGCGTGCCGGCGACGTCCCAGCTGTCGATGACGGCGAAGATGGCGGCGTCGATGGGGCGGCCGTCGGTGAGCGTCGTCTGGCGCGCGGAGCTGCCCTGGCTGAAGAGCACGAGGTCGCCCTGGCCGGCGCCGATCGTGTCGGCGGCGACGACGTACTTGTCGCGCGGCTGCGCCTGCTCGTCGAGCTCCTGGACCACCTGGAACTTGAGGTTCACGACCTTCTCGTCCTTGACGGTGGAGACCACGGTGCCGACGACCTTGCCGATGAACATGGGGGCGTGCGTTCCGTGCGTGGGGGAGCGGCGCGCGTGGGTCGTCGCGCGGTCAGAAGCGGCGGACGATCGTAGCGTCCGCGAAGAGCTGCCGATAGGTCCGCCGGCGCACGGTGGCCCAGACGCCGGGGAGCGCGGCCTCGAAGCTCACGCCCGCTCCGTAGCGCTCCTCGTAGTCGGCGCGTTCGGCCTCGAAGAGCGCGCGGAGCTCGTCCTCGGTCCAGCGCGCCTCGACGAGGAGGCGGAGCAGGACCTGCGCGCCGAAGGACGGCGTCGCGACGAGCTCCTCGAGCGAGAGGCCCTCGGTCTGCCGGACGATCTCCGCGTAGGACACGCCGGCGGTGGCGTCGGAGCGGTGGACGAGCGCTTCGCGGAGCTCGAGCTCCCCGGCGAGGGCCTCGGGGGTGAGGGCGACGCCCTGCGCGGCGGCGTGCGCGCGGATGAGGACGATGCCGAGCAGCTCGGTGAGGATGCCGGAGCGTTCGTCGTCGGGGAGCAGGTCGGCGACGGCGCGGCCGAGCTCGAGGCGCGAGACCTCGCCGCCGGGCCAGCGCGCGGCGACCGCGTCGTCGAGCGGGGAGGCGAGGGCGTCGACGTCGCCGAGGCGCGCCTCGAGCCACGACTGGAGCAGCTCGTCGCCGGGGTGCTCGATGCCGGTCTCCGCGGCGACGACCTTCTCCTGGAGGGCGAGCAGGCGGAGCGAGTCGCGGACCTCGGCGGGGTCGGCGTCGACGGAGTCGAAGAGGCCCTGCGCGCCGCCGGTCGCGGCGCGGGCGCGAGCGTCGAGGCGGCCGATGAGGTCGTCGACGTCGGCGTCGGTCGCGGAGACGCGGACCTCCTCGGCGGCGGCGTGCACGACGCGCGCGGTGAGGATCTGCCGGAACGCGAGCTCGCCTTCGGGCCGCCGGGCGCAGACGGTGCCGACGTAGCGGAGGTACTCGTCCTCGGTGATGACGACGTCGCCGACGCGGGCGAGCTCGCCGGGGGAGAGCGGGCGGGGTGCGGTGTCCTTCGCGGAGCCGGCTTCGGTTCCGGCTTCGGGTTCGGCTTCGGTTTCGGGTTCGGCTTCGGCTCCGGTTTCGGTTCCGGAACCCGCCCCGTCCCCCCCGACCTCTTGCGACGACACGAGAGGCGCGAGCAGCACGAACGCGGCGAGGACCAGCGCGAGGCGAAGCATGGGCGATCGGGGCCGGACGGGAACCGGGACGGCGACGGAAGCCGCCGATTCTCGACCACCCCGCGCGACGACGCAAACCGCCCGACGCCTGCCCCGCGCCCGACGCCCGGAAGGCATCCGCACCCGCATCCGCAACCACACCCGCGTCCGCAACCGCTCCCGCACCGGCACTCGCACCGGCATCCGCTTCCGACGTCCGATCCTCCTCCGGCATCCGGGTCCCGCGTCCCGATTCCGGATTCCGGGCCCGGCTTCCCGCTTCCCGATCCGGGTTCCCGATTCCGGGTCCGGTTTCCCGCGTCCCGCTTCCGGAACCGGTCCCCGCCTCCCATCCCGGACCCGCCCCCGGTCACCGACCCCGCACCCGTTCCCGTCGCGTCCCCGGAGCGGTCCCCGGACCCGGCCCCGGAAAACCCCGTCGTCCCCGCGCCACGCGTCCCGTCGTTGACCGTTCGCGGCGCCCCGCCTACGGTCCGCTTCCGTCCCGTCGCCCGCCGAGCCGCCCGCCATGCCGCGCGTCGCCTTCACGCCGAACCTGCAGCGGCACGTCGCGTGTCCGCCGCGGGACGTCGAGGGGGCCACGGTGCGCGAGGCGCTCGACGCGGTGTTCGCCGGCAACCCGAAGGCGCGCGGCTACGTGCTCGAGGACGACGGCGCGTTGCGCAAGCACATGAACGTCTTCGTGGACGGGCGGCCGGTGCGGGACCGGGTGACGCTCGGCGACGCGGTGTCGCCGGGCGGGGAGATCTACGTCATGCAGGCGCTGTCGGGAGGATGACCGGTGAGCCGGTCCGTCGGCGAGCGCCGTGTCGGGAGGCAACACGGATGAGCGGCACGCGGGGCGAGCGGTTCCACGTCGGCACGCGCAAGGGGATCTTCACCGTCGCGAAGGTCGGCGGGGCGTGGCAGGTCGTCGAGGCCGGACACGTCGGCGACAACGTGCCGATCGTGATGCACGACCCGCGGGACGACACGCTCTACGCGGCCCTCGACCACGGGCACTTCGGCGGCAAGCTCCACCGGCGTCCGGCGGGCGGCGGCGACTGGGAGGAGATCGGCGTGCCGACCTACCCGGACCTGCCGGAGGGTGTCGAGGAGGACACGGACGCGAGCGGGCGCGTCATCCCGTGGACGCTCAAGCTCGTGTGGTCGCTCGTGCCGGGGCTCGACGACCAGCCGGGGCGGCTGTGGTGCGGGACGTTGCCGGGCGGGCTCTTCCGGTCGGACGACCGCGGTGACACCTGGGAGCTCGTCCGCGGGTTGTGGGACCACCCGGACCGCAAGGAGTGGATGGGCGGCGGCGCGGACTGGCCGGGCGTCCACTCGATCGCGGTGCACCCGACGGACGGCGACCGGCTCACGGTCGGCGTGTCGTGCGGCGGCATCTGGGTCACGGAGGACGGCGGCGCGAGCTGGGCGTGCCGTGCGGACGGCATGCGCGCGGAGTTCATGCCGCCGGACCGCGCGGGCGACCCGCGGATCCAGGACCCGCACTGCCTCGTGCAGTGCGTGGGCGCGCCCGACCGCTTCTGGGTGCAGCACCACAACGCGATCTACCGCTCGGTCGACGACTGCGCGAGCTGGCAGGAGGTCGAGGGCGAGCCGACGCACTTCGGCTTCGCGGTGAGCGTGCACCCCGAGGACCCGGAGACCGCGTGGTTCGTGCCCGCGATCAAGGACGAGCACCGCGTGCCGCAGGACGCGCACCTCGTCGTGAGCCGCACGCGCGACGGGGGCGAGACCTTCGACGTGCTGCGGAACGGTCTCCCGCAGGAGCACGCCTACGACCTCGTGCTCCGCCACGCGATGGACCTCCACGGCGACGGCCGCTGCCTCGCCTTCGGCAGCACGACGGGCAACGTCTTCGTGAGCGAGGACCAGGGCGACTCGTGGACCTGCGTGTCCACGCACCTGCCGCCGGTCTACTGCGTGCGCTGGGAGGGCCGCGCGAGCGCGGGGTAGGCGTTACCGCACGTTCTCGAGCAGCATGAGCGCCCGCGCGCCGAGCTCCTCGTCGGCGGCGTAGAACGGGAAGACGTTGATCGCGTCGCCCTGGAGGTGGTCCTTCCAGAGGTTGTACGGGCGCACCTCGGCGAGGCGGTCGTCGCGCTTCACGACGAGCTGCACCTGGAGCTTCGAGCGGTCGATCTTGTACCAGTCGCCCGTCTGGTTCCTCCACAGCGTCTCGCGCTTCCAGTCCTGCGACGGGATGGCCGCGGCGAGCACCTCGGCGTCGGGGAACTCGCGCGCGAGCTCCGTCTTCGCGAGCTGCACGACGCGGTCGCGCTCGGCGCCCTGGTAGCCGTCCTGCGGCATCCGGTTGGACGCGATGATGTCCTCGAGAAGCGCGGCCTGCGCCTCGTCGAGGCTGGTCTCGAGCGCGGCCATGCGCTCGTCGTAGGCCGCGACCCGCTCGCCGCCGATCGCGCGGTAGAGCGCGAGCTTGTCCTCGATCCAGCCGAGCTGCTGCGGGATGCCGCCCGTGAAGAACGCGGGCTTCCGCTCGGCGACGGCCTGCTGGACGAGGCCCTCGACGCTCGCGAAGTCGGCGTCCATGCTCGCCGGCAGGTTCGCGCGCTCGGTCGCGACGGCTTCGCCGAACGCGCCGTACTTCTCGAAGAAGTACGTCACGTTGCCGCCGAGCCGCTTGGACAGCTCCGTCTGCTGGTTGATGAACTTCAGGTACTCGGTCGCGATGCGCGTCGCCTCGGCGTGCGCGGCGTTCGCCTGTCCCACGATCTCGGCGGCGCGGGCGCGGTCGGTCTGGAGGAGCTGCGGGTTCCCGAACATGCGCGTGAACTCGCTCAGTCTCTCGAGGTCCGCGTCGAGCTGCGGGTAGCGCGCGGGGTCGATGAGCGCGGTGAGCGTCGCGTGCGCCGGCGCGAGGATGCGCTCGCTCGCGTCGAGGCTCGCGACCTCGGCCTGGAGGGCCGCCACGGCCTCGGGGACGCCCGTGCCGTCGGCGGGCAGGTCGACGACGCGGTCGTTCGCGTTGCCGACCTTCGCGCGGGCCTCGGCGATCGTGTTCATCGCCTGCTGCACGACGCGGTGGTCGAGCGTCTCCTTGTCGGCGACCTGCTGCACCTGCGCGGCGATCTGCGCGACGGGCTGGCTGCGACGCTGGACCTCCTGGATGAAGAAGCGCAGGTCGGAGAGCGCCTTCTCCTGGAGGTAGTCGAGGCGCGTGCCGGCCGCGACGGGCTGCGCCGGCTCGCCGCCGTCGAGCACGGCCTGCACCTCCGCGATGGACTGCTTCGCGGCGTCGAAGTCGGCCTGGACGGCCGCGACCTGCGCGTCGTCGGCGGGCAGCTTCGCGAGCCGTTCCTCGACGGCGGGCACGGCGCCCTTGGCGGAGTCGAGCCGCAGCTGCGCGAGCTTCTTCTTCGACGCCGAGAGCGTGCCGCGCTTCGGGAGCGTGTCGACGGCGAGCTTCAGGTTGACTCGCAGGTTCTTGAGGTGGGTCGCGGCCTCGGAGAGCAGCTTCGCCTGGGCGGCGTCGAGGTCGACGGACGTGGCGGGAGCGGCGATCGCCGCGTGCGCGATCGCTGGCGCGGTCGTCGCGGCGCGGGCGGACGACGTCGGGGCGGCGAGCGCGAGGGCGACGCCGCCCGCGAGGAGCAGCGCGCGCGGCGCGAGTCGGCGGGCGGCGGAACGTCGCGTCGCGAGGCGGTGCGGGAGCGTGGCGGCGCGCGGCGTGCGCGGGTCGGGGTGGTGCGCGTGCATGGTCAGGTGTCCGTCGGTGCCCGTGGGGAGCGCGGCCCTCCGTCCGCGTCGCGCGCCGAGGATACGCGATGGCGCGCGGTCGCCGCCTCGCGTTCCGCAGCACGACGGCAGCGGCGGCCGCCGGCTCGGCGAGGTCAGCGCTCCGGCACGAGTCGCCACAGGCCCCGTCGGGGCGCCCGCCGGATCGGCGCGGTCAGCGCTCCGGCACGAGACGCCACGCGCCCCTGCGGAACGCGGCCTGCAGCTCCGCCGTCCCCTCGGCCCCGAAGGCACGCGCTCGCGCGCGCCGGATGCCCGCCACCTCGGCCGGCGTCACGGTGTAGGCGACGAACGGGATGTCGAGGTGGTTGTCCGCCCAGTCGACCGGCTCGCTGCCGACGCCGGCGGCGAGCACGAGGTCGGTGAGGTCCTCGCCCGCGGCCAGCGACAGGTAGGCGATGGTGTAGGCCGTGCGCGTCGCGTCGGGGTGGGGCCAGGGCGGCTCGATCTCGCCCAGGTCGAGGTCGTCGCGGCGCAGCAGGCGCAGCGTCTCGGCGAAGAGCCCGAAGCCGTACCGCTCGTGCAGCGTCCAGTAGAGCTCGTGGTCGGGCTGCGAGGCGTTCGAGCGGCGCAGCCCGTCGGCGACGTCGGCGTGGCCCACCTCCCGCAGCACGAGCCCGGCGAAGTAGGTGGGGAAGGGGCTGCGCCCGTTGGACCACCAGTCGGACGGGAAGCCGCCGTGCCCGCCGTAGTGGGCCGCCATGAGGTTCGTGACCTCGTGCGTCAGGATCCAGACGTACGGCGCCTCCTCGGGGAAGCGATCGCCGACGTACCCGACGCCGGTCGAGGTGGCCCAGCCGCCGTGCCGGCCCTCCGGGTCCAGGACGAGCGTCACCTCGACGCGCGCGGGCGGCGGCAGCTCGGGGGAGTCCATGAGGCGCACGACGACGTCGGCGACGGCCGCGAGGTGCGGGCCGACCCAGGCGGCCTCGTCGCCGAACCCGTTGCTGATGACGAAGGTGATGCCGTCGGGGTCCGGCGCCGGCGTCGTGGCGGGGGCCGTCGGCGGGGCCGTCGAGGGCGCGTGGGGCGACCGTGTCCCCGGGCCGGTCGTCCTCGGCGCCGACGGCCCGCGCGGCGCGCAGCCCACGAGCGCGATGAGGGTGACGACCCGGGCGGCGAGCGAGCAGGATCGGGACATGGCCTCCACACCTCCACGGGTCGCGGCGGGCGGCACGGGGAGCCGGGCCGACGCCCGGGAGGACGCGGCCCGTCGCCGGACGTCAACTCCCTCGTCACCGTGGGGGCGTCCGTCGGGCCCGCGCCTCGACGCACGCGCCCGATCCCGCACGGGCGCCGGGGCTCGTGGACGCGGCTCTCCCTCCGCGGGCCGCTATCCCCGCCGCACGAGCATCGCCTCGCCGAGCGACGCGGCCTTCTCCTCGCCGGCGAGCTGGCCGACGAGCTCGAGCGCGAACTCGAGCGCCGTGCCCGGGCCGCGGCTCGTCGTGACGAGCTCGTCGACGACGACGCGGTCCTCGCAGAGGGTCGCGCCCGTGAGCTGGTCCCCGAAGCCGGGGTAGCTCGTCGCCTTGCGGCCGGCGAGCACGCCCGCGCTGCCGAGCGCGATGGGGGCCGCGCAGATCGCGGCGACCTTGCGGCCCGCGCCGTGCTGCGACGCGACGAGCGCCTGCACGTCCGGGTCGTCGCGCAGGTTCGCCGAGCCCGGCATGCCGCCCGGCAGCACGACGAGGTCCCACGACTCGGCCGTCGCGTCCGCGAGCACCGAGTCCATGCGCAGCGTGATGCCGTGCGAGCCCGTGACCTCGCGCCCGGCGACGCCGACCATGACGGCCTCGACCTCCGCGCGGCGCAGGACGTCGACGACGGTGACGGCCTCGATCTCCTCGAAGCCCTCGGCGAAGAGGATGCAGCAGCGGGGCATGGCGGGGACTCCGGTGGGGGCGGGGCGGACGATTGTAGGCGAGGCGGTGGGGCGCAGCCGCAGTCGCAGCCGCTCCCGCATCCGGAGCCGGTGCCGGAGCCGGAGCCGGGGCCGGAGCCGGTGCCGGTGCCGGTGCCGGTGCCGGGGCCGTGGCCGTGCGCACCGCGCACCGCGCACCGCGCGGCGCGCCCGACGCCGCCGGCTGCTACCGTCGGGGCCGGGCAGCCGTGGGGCGCTGCCGT
>JAUIEF010000168.1 GCA_030428785.1 bacterium | reverse complement strand
TGCCGCGGCGGCGGGCCGCGGTGCTCGCACGCTTCGACGCCGTGGAGGCCGGCGAGACCGCGGCGGTGCGCGCGCGCATCCGTCACGCGCGTCGCGACCTCGAGCGCGCCGCGCGCGACGGCTGACGCGCGCGTCGACGCGCGTCGACGCGGGGGGCCGGCCGCGGCCGGGTCGGGCGTCGCCCCCGGTCGGGCGTCGCCCCCGCGCTCGCGCGCCGCTCACATCCGGCTCGCGCACCGCTCACGGCGCGCACCGGCGCCGCTCACGGGAGTCACGCCCGGCATTCACCGAGGACACCGGAGGCGCTCACGCGGGGATCGTGTCCTGTCGCGACGGGTCGCACACGACCTTCCGTTCCCGCCAACCCACTCAGAGAAGACGCTCCCCATGCGCACCTCCTTCGTCCTCGCCGCGGCGCTCCTCCCCGCGGCCGCCGTCCCCGCCCAGCTCACGCTCGACCCGATCGGCACCTACCCGTCCGGCGTGTTCGACGAGGGCGCCGCCGAGATCGGCGCGTTCGACGCCGACTCGCAGCGCTTCTTCGTGACGAACGCCGACGCGAACACGCTCGACGTGCTCGACCTCTCGGTCCCCGCCGCGCCGAGCCTGCTCTTCACGGTCGACCTCTCGGCCTACGGCGACGGCGTGAACAGCGTCGCGGTGCACGAGGGCCTCGTGGCGGTCGCCGTGCAGGCGGACCCGAAGACGGACCCCGGCCGGGTCGTGTTCCTGGACGTCGACGGCAACCTCCAGGCGCAGGCGACGGTCGGCGCGCTCCCCGACATGGTGACCTTCACGCCGAACGGCAAGTACCTGCTCGTCGCGAACGAGGGCGAGCCGGACGACGACTACGTGGTCGACCCCGAGGGCTCGATCTCCGTCGTCGACCTGCGCAAGGGCCTCAACAAGATCAAGGTGCGCACCGCCGGCTTCGGCAAGTTCAACAGCAAGCCCATCGACCCGGCGATCCGCATCTTCGGCCCGGGCGCCACGGTCGCCCAGGACCTCGAGCCGGAGTACATCGCGGTCGGCCCCTTCGGGAAGTTCGCGTGGGTGAGCTGCCAGGAGAACAACGCGCTCGCGCTCGTGCGCATCAAGAGCGCGAAGGTCGTCGCGCTCTTCGGCCTCGGCCTCAAGGACCACTCGGCGCCGGGCAACGCGCTCGACCCGAGCAACCGCGACGATGCCATCGCGATCGCCAACTGGCCGGTCCACGGCATGTACCAGCCGGACGCGATCGCCGTCACGAGCTTCTGGGGCATCCCGTTCGTGCTGAGCGCCAACGAGGGCGACGCGCGCGACTACGACGGCTTCTCGGAGGAGGAGCGCCTCGGCGGTCTCGTGTTCGACCCGGTGATCTTCCCCGACGCGGCGACGCTGCAGCTCGACGAGAACCTCGGCCGCCTCAACAGCACGACGGCCGGCGGCGACACCGACGGTGACGGCGACCAGGACGTGCTGCTCGCGTACGGCGCGCGCTCGATGAGCGTCTGGAGCCCGCTCGGCAAGCTCGTGTGGGACGGCGGCGACGACCTCGAGCAGGTCACCGCCGCGCTGCTGCCCGACGACTTCAACTCGACGAACGACGAGAACGACAGCTTCGACAACCGCTCCGACGACAAGGGCCCCGAGCCGGAGGGCATCACCGTCGGCACGATCGACGGCCGCACCTACGCGTTCCTCGGCTGCGAGCGCATCAGCGGCATCGCCGTCTACGACGTGACGAACCCCTGGTCGCCGACCTGGGTGACCTTCGTGCACAACCGCGACTTCGCGGGCGACGCCGAGGCCGGCACCGCGGGCGACCTGGGTCCCGAGGGCCTCTGCTTCATCCCGGCCTGCGACAGCCCGTCCGGCCAGGACCTGCTCGTCGTGACGAACGAGGTGAGCGGCACGACGACCGTGTGGGGCATCACCGCGAACTGATCGCGGCGCACGGACACGGGGCACCGCGCGCGACGCCTACGCACTCCGCGTCGCGCGCGGTGCCCGCCTTGCGGATTCCCACGCCTTCGCGGGGATGGTCTGCTTCTCCCGTGATCACGCAGGGCCCCTCCCGGGTCTCCGATCGCTGCTCCGGGACGGTGCCCGAAGCCGGAGCGGACCGATGACGAGGCACGACCACCCACGGGTCCGGCAAGGACTCCTGAGCACCTTTCCGGTCGCGACCTGTCCCGGTCTGCTCCTGGCGACGACTTCGTGCTGAACGATCGGGTGCTGTCCGACCACCGGATCCCCCCGTGGGGCTTCCGGTACGACGTTGCGCGCGTGCGCAACGCACTGCCCGTCCCGGAGACGCTCTCCGGGGACCCGGGGCCGGGCGGCACCTACCTCCACGACGATCTCGTGGACCTCGACCCGGCCGGCGCGACGGGCCGACCGGCGCGCGCACGGACGTCGCGCGGAAGACGGCGCCGACGCCGGCGACGGGCTGGCCGCAGCCCAGGAGCTGACGGCTCTCCGGTCTTCGCGTAGGGTGGAGCCCCTCGGTTCACCGATTCCGAAGGGGCTCCCCATGCGCACGTTGTCCGCTCTACTCGTCCTCGTGTCCGCCTCCCTCGCCGCGCCGGTGCGCGCGGACGTGCTCGTCGTGGGCCCGAGCGGGCCGTTCTTCTCGATCCAGGTCGCCGTCGACGCGGCCCAGGACGGAGACGTGATCCTCGTGAGGGACCCGTCCGGGCCCTTCGTCGTGGACGGCAAGTCCCTCGAGATCATCGCGGACGGCGGACCGCAGACCATCAGCGGCGGCAACGTCATCGTGCGGAACACGACCGCCGGGCAGCCCGTGCTCATCAGCGGGTTCGTCGTCACGGGCGACGCGGACGCCTCGCTCCCCGACGGCGACCCCGACCTCGGACCGGCGCTCCTGGTGGACGGTGCGGCGGGACCGGTGCGCGTCGTCGACTGCACGCTCACGGGCGGCGACTCGCTCGCCGTGCTCCAGCCCTCGTCCTCCGACCCCACGGCCGTCGGCCTGCCCGACGGCTTCCCCGGCGCGTCCCTCCGTCAGAGCCCGGACGTCGCGTTCCTGCACTGCACGCTCACCGGCGGCGTGGGCGGCGACCTGTCCGGCGACGGCACGGGTGACAACGCGCCCCCGTACCAGGGCGGCGCGGGCCTGCTCGCCGAGCACAGCGGGCTCAGCGTGTACGGGTCCGACCTGACCGGCGGTCAGGGCGGGTACGCCCACATCGTGGGCCCGCGCGGCGGCCACGGCGTGGACGTCGTGTCGAGCACGCTCTTCGCCGGCGGCAGCTCGTTCACCGGCGGTCGCGGCGGCGACGCCTCCGACCCGTTCTTCTCCGCGGGCACGGGCGGGACCGGCGGCGACGGCGCGCACGCCTCGGCCGACGCCGTCACGCGTTTCCAGGATTGCGCGTTCGCCGGCGGCGGTCCGGGCCTCGACCCGCTCTTCGAGCCCGCCTCGCCGGGCGCACCGCGCACGCTGGCGGGGACGGTCGTCGACCTCCCGGGCGACGCGCACACGCTGGAGCTCACGGGCGTGGTCCGCGAGTTCGAGACGCTGTCGTTCACGATCGAGGGCCACCCCGGCGACCCGGTCTTCGTGTTCCTCGCGCGGGACGACGGCAACCTCTACGTCGACCACTTCGCGGGACAGCTCCACGTCGCCGTGCCCTGGCAGCGGCTGCTCTTCCTGGGCACGCTGCCGCCGAGCGGCGTGCTCTCCGCCGGCACCACCCTCCCCGCGATCAGCTCGGGCTTCGAGGCGTTGAGCTTCCGGCTCCAGACGCTCTCCGCCCACGGCACCGACGGCGTGCTCGGCGAGTGGGCCCCGCTGCTCTGGGTCGACGACGCGTTCTGAGGTCGGCGACGACCGGAGCGCCGAACGAGGACTCATCCGTCAGGGCGTCGTCCCCCGGACCGCGTTGCTCAACGTGAGGCCGGCCGGCACGGTGACGTCCTGGCAGATGAACTGGATCCAGAAGTCGACCCCGGACGGGAGGCCGGCGGGCCACGTCGTGCTCACCGACACGGCGCCGGCAACGTCCGTCGGGAACAGGAACTGGTTCACGAACGGTGTCGCGTGCACCGTGCCGCCCAGCGCGGCGAAGGGCGTCGACGCCACGCTGAGCCACGCGAGCGCGGGCGCGCTCGGCGGGCCTGCCACGAGGTCGATGCCGGCCGTCGTGCCGGACTGCAGCGAGCCGCTGCCGGTGAGGGTCGGCACGCCGTTGACGCCCGGGCTGCCGCCGCCCACGTCCACGAAGGCCGACGCCGGCGCCGTCGTCGCGATGAGGCGCGTGGCGTCCGCGAGCTGCAGCCAGAACGCGACGTCCCCCGCGGCGTTCACCCCGAGGCGATCGCGCGCACCCGACTGCGACGCGAGGACGCCGCCGAACTTCAGCCCGGTCACGGTCGAGCCCTCGAGGGCGCCGCCCTCCCGCACGATCTCGGTCCACGCGCCGGCGGGCGAGCGCCGGAGCAGCACCGTGTAGTCGGTACCCGACGCGGGGCTCACCCGGCTGCGCACGATGACGTCACCCGAGGCTCCCAACGCGAAGTCCGTGAAGTTCGGGTTGAGGACGTCGATGAAGGTGCCGAGCGCGCCCGGCAGGGTCTGCCCCGAGCGCGCGATGCAGGTCACCGTGCCGCCGTCCCACAGGAAGAGGCCGCCGTTCGACGTGCCGCCCGTGGCGAGCGCCGTGAACGCGACCTGCCCCAGGCTGTTGCGTGCGAGGGATCCGAAGACGGCGAAGGCGCCGTCGACACCGCCGCTCGCGGTGGGCGCCGGCTGGCCCTGCAGGACGAGCGCCGACACCGCGCCACCGCTGCCCGCGAACACGCCCTCGTCGTCGTGCGGCACGCCGGTGTAGCTGCCGGTGAACACGACGAGCCCGGCGTCGTCGATGAGCGCGGACGACCCGAAGCCGTTGAACACGGCGCCGCCGGTCACGGGGGCCGCGTCGCCGACACGCGCGATGCGGGTGATCGGCCCGCCGTCCCCGACGAACACACCCTCGTGCCCGGACGCGATCCCCGCGATGAGGCAGCTGAAGGCGACCCTGCCCGAGGCGTTCATCGTCCCGTCCGGGAAGCCGCCGCCGATCTGGCCGTACAGGGTCCCTCCGAGGCCGCCCGGCGCCGGGTCGCCGCGCCGGACGATCACCGTGGGCGACGCGCCCCCGCCGTCGAAGCGCACGATGCACTCGTCGTCCGCGGTGCCGCCGCTCGTCCCGTCGAGATGGACCGACGTCGCGACGCTCCCGGACGCGTTGATCGTGACGGGCGAACCGAAGATGCCCGAGCGGATCGCGAACGTCCCGTCGCCGCCGGGCTCGGTCCAGCCGTCGCGACCGAGCATCTCGTTCGCCGCGCCGTCCGGCTTGCGGAGCACGCCGGCCTGGAAGGCGTCGACGGCCGCGTTGTACGCGAGGTCACCCTGCGCGTTGAGCGCGAAGGAGACGTCCGGCACGGTCGTGAACACCTCGCTCGGCGACCCGGCGGGCACGGGGGTCGCCTCGTTCACGAGGACCTCGGCGTCGCCCGCCTTCCAGCGCGCGATGCCCGTGAAGTCGTCCTGGAATCCCCGCGGGACGAAGTAGGGGAACGCCACCGAGCCGTCCGCGGTCATGACCGGCACGCCGAAGTTCTTGTAGGTGCCGATGCCGTCGGGCGAGGGGTCGCCCTCGCGCGCGACGATCGCGAGCTGGGCGGCCGCGCTCGGCGAGGGCGACGCCACGACCGCACCGAGCAGCAGCGCGAGGGCGGAGATGCGAAAGGGCTTGCCGTCGGGTCGGGTGGACACGGTGCGGTGCTCGGGGGTGGCGGAGGAGCGGAGGGGGCGTCGCATGGTAGGGCCTCGGGTCGGATCCGGGGGTGTCGGCGGCGGATCGAGGAGTGATCCGCGTCTCACCACCGACCGGGGGACGAGGCCGCGTGCGGTGACAGGAAAATCCGTCAGGGCCCGAGATCGTCGAGCACGGAGCCCGGGAGGCGGTCCTTGAGCCGCTGGAGCGCGCGGCGATAGCGCTGCTTGACCGCGTCCTCCGTGAGACCGGTGATCGCGGCGACCTCGCGCACCGGCGCCTGCTCCAGCCCGCGGAGCACGAGGATCTCGCGGTCCGCCTCCTTCATCTCGGTCAGCGCCCGCGAGAGCGCCGCGTTGCGCTCCTCCTGGATCACCTTCGTGACCACGTTCCCGGTGTCCGCCGGCAGCCACTCGACCGGCTCGACGGGCTCGGCGTCCGGCGGCGGGGCGCGCCGGAGCTGCGCCTGGAGGACGTCGCGGGCGCGACGACGGAGCGTCGTGCCGAGGTACGCGAGGACGACGGGCGTGAGCCGGCCCTCGCGCGGCGAGAGCTCGCGCAGCCGGGGCAGCGTGCGGAGCCAGGCGTCCGCGACGAGATCCTCGGCGTCCATCACCCGCCGCGTGACGGCCTTGAGCCGGTAGCGCGCCTGGGCCAGCAGCAGCGGAGTCAGCCGCCGGACGACCTCCTCGAGACTCGCGGCGTCCCCTTCGCGCGCGCGGGCCAGGTGCAGCGACGTCACGCCGCGCGCGCGTGCCTCGCCGTCCGCCGGCGGATCGCCTTGCTTGTCGTGCGCGCCCATGGCCCGTCAGTATAGGAGTGCCCATGTCCGACGACGCCTCACCTCTCCTGCTCCACGCGCTCGAACGTCTGCTGCGGGATCGGGACGGCGGACGGCTGCGCGACCTCGAGGAGTACCAGGCGGCGTTCCCCGGTCTCGAGGGCGAGCTGGCAGCGCAGTACGCGCGGCTCGTGACGGGCGCCGGGTCGGCGACCTCGGGCAGCGAGGCCCGGTACGTCGGCGGCTATCGCCTCGTCGAGGAGGTCGGCCGCGGCGGACAGGGCGTCGTCCATCGTGCGTTCGACGAGCGGCTCGCGCGACCCGTCGCGCTCAAGCTGCTGACGGGTCTCGGCGCCCTGAGCGAGGGCGCGCTCGAGCGGTTCCTGCGCGAGGCGCGGGCGGCCGGCGGACTGAACCACCCGGGCCTCTGCCCGATCCACGACTCGGGCCTGGACGACGGCGTGCCGTACATCGCCATGGGGTTCGTCGAGGGCCGCTCGCTGGCGGATGTCGTCGCGGCACGCGCGGACGGAACGCCGCCCGACCGTGCGGAGATCGACGACCTGCTCGCGGTGTTCGAGCAGCTGGCGCGAGCGCTCCAGGCGGCCCACGACGGCGGCGTCGTGCACCGGGACGTGAAGCCGGCCAACCTCATGCTCGTCCCCGGCGGGCACCCCGTGGTGCTCGACTTCGGGATCGCCCGGCAGCTCGAGGACGACGTCGGCCTCACGCAGACGGGCCACGTGCTCGGCACGCCGGCCTACATGTCGCCGGAGCAGATCTCCGAGCACCCGGTGGCGCTCGACCATCGCACGGACATCTACTCGCTGGGCGTCTCGCTGTTCGAGGCGCTCACCTCGCGGCGGCCGTTCACGGCGCCCACGCGCGAGGGCCTCTACCGGCAGATCGTGAGCGACCCGCCGCCGGACCCGCGGGAGGCGAACCCCGCGCTGCCGGTGGACGTGCGGAGCATCCTCGAGACCGCGCTCGCCAAGGACCCGGACGAGCGCTACGCGACGGCCGCGGACCTGGCGGAGGACCTCGGTCGCGCGCGGCGCGGCGAGCCGATCCTCGCGCGGCCGCCCGGTCTGCTGCGTCGCGTCGGCAAGTGGAGCGCGCGCAACCCGGGCTGGGTCCTCACGCTGCTCCTGCTCTTCGCGTCCGTGGCGGTCGGGACGGCGGTCGCGACCTCGATGGCGCGCGAGTCGGAGCGCGTGCGCGTCGATCGGCAGCGGCTGGCCGACGCAGGCCTCCTGCGCATGCTCGTCGACGAGGCGGACGGCGTGCTGCTGCCCCCGACGCCGGACAAGATCCCCGCCTACGAGGCGTGGTTCTCGAAGGTCGACGAGCTGCGGTCGCGCGAGGACGACAACCGGCGCGCGCTCGAGGCCGTGCGGCGCCGGGCGCTGCCGCAGTCCGACGCCGACCGCGCCGTCGACCGCGAGCACTACGCCCACGAGTACGCGGTGCTCGAGACGTTCGAGCGCGACCGGCCCGCTCTGGTGGACCGGCCCGAGGAGCTCGCGGCACGCGACGACTACGCGCGCAGGATCCGGGAGCGTACGGCCTTTCGCTGGGGGTTCACGTTCGCCGACGCCGCCGACCGCCTCGAGCACGAGATGCTCCTGGAGCTCTACCGCCTGCAGAACAACATCCTCGCGGCGCCGGGCGAGCACGCCGTGACGCTCGAGGAGATGCGCGCGCGTCTCGCGTCGGCCCGGGAACTCGACGCCCGCCTGCGGGAGGACCACCCCGATGCGGCGGCGTGGCGACGCTGCCGCGAGGACGTCTCCGACCCGACATCGGTATACGGCGGTCTGGAGCTCGCGCCGACGGCGGGGCTCGTGCCGCTCGGGCGCGACCGTCGATCCGGGCTCTGGGAGTTCTGGCACGTCCTCAGCGGCGAGCGCCCGGCGTGGGACGGCGAGGCCGGAGGTGTGGGCGAGGTCCGGCTCGACGACTCGGGAGCGGAGGGGCTCGTGCTCGTCCTGCTCCCCGGCGGTCGCTCCGACATGGGCGCGCAGCCGCCGACGTCTCCGCTGCGACGCTGGCTCGGCGGTGAGGACCCTCCCGACGCGGACCCCGACGCCGTGGTGCACGAGGGCCCGGTGCACGAGGTCGTGCTCGAGCCGTTCCTGCTCTCCAAGTTCGAGGTGACGCGCGCACAGTGGCGGCGCCTGCTGCACGACGACCCGGGGAAGGGCGTGAGCGCGCTCCCCGGCGGGCCGTCTCCCGGTCCGCGTCACCCCGTCATGCGCGTCGACTGGGAGTCGGCGCGCGACGCGTGCCGCCGTTGGGGACTGTCGCTCCCGACGGAGGCGCAGTGGGAGGCGGCGTGCCGAGCGGGCACGCGCACGCCGTGGCACACCGGCGCGACTGATGACACGCTCGCGGGCCACGCGAACACGGCCGACGATCCTGCGGGCGACGCGGACGGGCGCGCTCCTCCCGGCGACGCCTTCCCCCACGCCGCGCCCGTCGGTTCGCTCGCGCCCAACGGCTGGGGGCTGCACGACATGCACGGCAACATGGCGGAGTGGTGCCTCGATGCCTTCCTGCTCTACGGCGACACGACGCCGCGAGCGGGCGACGGACTCCGAGGCTCGCTCGGCGACGTCGACACCTGGACCCACCGCGTGCTCAGGCCCGGGAGCTTCGCGCGACCCGCGCGCGACGCCCGCTCGTCCGCGCGCGAGAAGATGTACCCCGATCACGCGGTGCCGGACTGCGGCGTCCGGCCCGCGGCGCCGGCGCCGATCCGCAGGTAGCCCCGCCCGGCCACGGACCTCGTCGCGTGCGGGTGCCCGTGAGCGGGCTCGACGGTCTCAGCGCAGCAGGAACCCCTCGCGCAGCGGGTCGGCCGGGTCGATCACGAACTCGTGCCGGCCCGTGAGGTGCGCGGAGCCGGTGACGCGCGGGACGACGGCGTCCACGCCGCCGACCGTCGTCGCGCGCTCGGCGCACACGGTGAAGCGCGTGCCGAGCAGGCTCTCGATCTCCACCGTCTCGCCGAAGCCCAGCGCGCCGCGCGCGACGAGACAGGCGACGCGACCGCTCACGCCCGTGCCCGTCGGCGAGCGGTCGACCTCGCCGTCCGCGAAGACGCACACGTTGCGCTCGAGGACCTCGTCCGGCGCCGCGTGCCCGTGGAAGATCACGCCGTAGAGGAAGCCGAGGTCCGGGTCGCCGTCCGGGTGGCGCACCGGGTGCCGCGCGACGACCGCTTGCTTGATCCGCTTGCCGAGCGCGACGATCTCCGGGAACGCCCGCCGCCGCAGCTCGAGCCCCACGGCGTCCGCGTCGACGTAGGCATAAAACGCGCCGCCGTAGCCGAGGTCGCAGTCCACCGCGCCGAGGCCGTCGACCTCCACGCTCAGGTCGGCCGCCACGAGGAACGACGGCACGTTCTCGAAGCTCACGCGCGCGACGCGGCCGTGCTCGCGGTGCGCCGTCGCCGTGACGCGCCCCGCCGGCGTGTCGAGCCGCACGACCGGCGCGTCGCCCGGCCGCTCGAGCAGCCCCTCGTCGAGCGCGACCGTCACGAGGCCGATGACCCCGTGCCCGCACATCGTGCTCCAGCCCTCGTTGTGCAGGAAGAGCACGCCCAGGTCGCCGTCGTCGGTGACCGGCGGCACGGGCAGCGCGCCGTACATGTCGGCGTGCCCGCGCGGCTCCCACATGAGCGCGCGCCGCAGCGGCTCGGCGTGCTCGCGCACCCACGCGCGCTTCGCGAGGATCGTGTCGCCCGGCGGCTCGGGGAAGCCGCTCGTGATGATCCGCAACGGCTCGCCCGCCGTGTGCGCGTCGAGCGTCGTGATGCGCAGCGCGGCCGCGCCCACTACTCCTCGCGCGCCTGGAGCGCCTCGAGCACCTTGCCCGGGTGGTCCGCCGCCTTGCTCACGCGCTTCCAGTGCTTGACGACCTTGCCGTCCGGCCCGATCCACACCGTGCTGCGGATGACGCCGACGGTCTTCTTGCCGTACATCATCTTCTCGCCCCACGCGCCGTACGGGACCATGACCTTCTTGCCCGGGTCGCTGAGCAGCGGGAACTTCAGCTTGTACTGCTTGGCGAACTTCTTGTGGCTCGCCTCGTCGTCCGGCGAGACCCCGAGCACGACCGCGCCCTCCTTCTCCAGCTTCTTGGTGAGGTCGCGGAAGCCGCACGCCTCCTTGGTGCAGCCCGGCGTGTCGTCCTTGGGGTAGAAGTAGAGGATCACGTGCCGGCCGGCGTAGTCGGAGAGCTTGTGCGTCTCGCCCTTGCCGTCCTTCAGGGTGAACGCGGGCGCCTTCTTGCCTTCCTCGATGGCCATGGTGTCCTCCGGGTGCGGTGCGGGCGGCGCGCGCGGGGCCCCGCGCGACGGACGGGACAGGGTCCGGGTCGGGAGGCGCCGACGCAAGGCGCGGACGGGCGGGGCCGCGGATCCCGGCCGTCCCGCCCGCGACCGCTCTGGTAGAGTCGGCCGCGGAGCGAGGGAGACCGCCGGGAACGCCGCGTGAGGCCGCTCGACTACGACCGCGTGCGCGCGCTCTTCGCCGGCGCCCTCGAGCGACCGCCGGAGGAGCGCGACCGCTGGATCCGCGAGGCCGCCCCCGGCGAGGAGGCGCTCCGGGACGAGGTGCTCTCGCTGCTCGAGCACCACACCGCCGACACGGACTTCCTCGACACGCCGGCGGGCGACCCGCGCCGCCTCGCCGACGACGCGCGCCGCGCGCTGCGCGACGCCTTGCGCCACGGCGCGCCGCCGCCCGAGGTCGAGGGCTTCCGCGTCACTGGCGAGCTGGGCCGCGGCGGCACGGGCATCGTGTACCTCGCGGAGCAGTCGCTGCCCGCGCGCACCGTCGCGCTCAAGGTGCTCGACCACGTCGTGCGCGGGGAGACGGCGCGCGCGCGCTTCCGGCAGGAGTCGGAGGTGCTCGCGCGGCTGGATCACCCGGGCATCCCGCGCGTGCACGCCACGGGCGTCACCGCCGCCGGCTCGCCCTGGTTCGCCATGGAGCTCGTCGAGGGGCGCCCGCTGCGCGAGGTCCTCGCCGACGCGTCGGTCGACCGGCGGCTGCGCGTGCGCCTGCTGGCCGCCGTGTGCGACGTCGTCGACCATGCGCACCGGCACGGCGTCATCCACCGCGACCTCAAGCCCGAGAACGTGCGCGTCGACGGACGCGGCGCGCCCTGGGTGCTCGACTTCGGCATCGCGCGCGTCCGCGACGTCGCCCACGACCTGCCGCGGCACGCGCTCACCGAGCCGGGGCAGCTCCTCGGCACGCCCGCGTACATGAGCCCGGAGCAGGCGGGCGCCGCGGGCCCCGGCGGCGTCGACCCGCGCACGGACGTCTACTCGCTGGGCGTCGTGCTGCACGAGGCGCTCGCGGGCGCGCCGCCCTACGAGACGCGCGGGCTGCCGCTGGCCGAGGCGCTCGCCGTCGTGCGCGAGGCGCGGCCGGCACCGCTCGCGGGCGTCGACGACGGCCTGCGCACGATCGTCGCCACGGCGCTCGCGAAGGAGCGCACGCGACGCTACGCGACGGCGGCGGACCTCGCGGCGGACCTGCGCCGCTGGCTCGACCACCGTCCGCCGCTCGCGCGGGCGCCGGGCCGCGTCGACCGCGTGCGCACCCTCGCGCGGCGGCACCGCGCCTTCGCCGCCTGCGTCGCGACGGCCGTCGTGCTGCTCCTCGCGGCCTTCGCCGCCGCGCTGCTCGAGCTCGACCGCGCGCTCGAGAGTCGACGCGCGGCGGACGCGCGCACGCACGAGCTCCTCGCGCTCTCCGACGGCGAGGTCCTCCGGGAGCTCGTCGAGGAGGCGGACCGGCTGTGGCCGGCGCTCCCCGCGCAGCTCGACGCGTACGAGCGCTGGACCGCGCGCGCCGCGCGCCTGCTCGAGGGCGCGCCCGACCACCGCGCCGCGCTCGACGCGCGGCGCGCCCCCGCCGCGACCGCCGGG
>JAUIEF010000167.1 GCA_030428785.1 bacterium | reverse complement strand
GCGGAGTTCACGGCGGTGGGGGTGGCGCGCCTGCTCGAGGCCCTCCGACGCGTGCGGCCGCGGGCGCGCTTCTACCAGGCCAGCTCGAGCGAGATGTTCGGCAAGGTGCACGAGTCGCCGCAGACCGAGGACACGCGCTTCCACCCGCGCAGCCCGTACGGCGTGGCGAAGGTCTACGGCCACTGGATCACGGTGAACTACCGCGAGTCGTACGGCATGCACGCGAGCTCGGGCATCCTGTTCAACCACGAGTCGCCGCGCCGCGGGCTGCAGTTCGTGACGCGCAAGATCACGCACGCCGTCGCGCGCATCCACCACGGCATGCAGGACGTGCTCATGCTGGGGAACCTCGACGCGCGCCGCGACTGGGGCTACGCGGGCGACTACGTCGAGGCCATGTGGCTCATGCTCCAGCAGGAGAAGCCGGCGGACTACGTCATCGCGACGGGCGAGACCCACAGCGTGCGCGAGTTCTGCGAGATCGCGTTCGGCCACGTGGGCCTCGACTACAACGACCACGTGAAGGTCGACCCGAAGTTCTTCCGCCCCGCGGAGGTCGACCTGCTGCTCGGCGACGCGACGCGCGCGCGGGAGCAGCTCGGCTGGACGCCGCGCGTCGACTTCAAGGGCCTCGTCACGAAGATGACCGACGCCGACGTCGCGCTCGTGGGGCGCGAGAAGGAGCTGCGCGCCGCCGGGCTCGCGCCGTGAGGGCGCTCGTCACGGGCGCCGCGGGCTTCGCCGGGCGCCACCTCGTGGAGCACCTGCTCGCCTGCGGCGACGAGGTCGTCGCGAGCGACCGCGAGGGCGGCCCCGACGACGTCCCCGCGGGCGCGACGCACGCGCCGCTCGACGTCACGGACGAGCAGGCGTGCTGGGAGCTGCTCGCCGACGCGCGGCCGGACCTCGTGTTCCACCTCGCCGGCGTGGCGCACGTCGTGCGCGCGGAGCAGGACCCCGCGCGCTGCCTCGCCGTGAACCGCGACGGCACGCGGAACATGCTCCAGGCCTGTCTCGACGGCTTCGCGAACGTGCGCGTCCTGCTCGTGTCCACCGCCGAGGTCTACGGCCGCGTCGAGCCCGAGCGCATGCCGGTCACGGAGGAGCAGCCGCTGCGCCCGGCCACCGTCTACGCGCTGAGCAAGGCGCAGGCGGAGATGGAGGCGCAGGTCGCCGCGGCGCGCGGCCTGCACGTCGTCGTCGCGCGCGCGTTCAACCACATCGGCCCCGGCCAGTCGGACGACTTCGTGACGGCCGCCTTCGCGCACCAGATCGCGCGCATCGAGGCCGGCCTCCAGGAGCCCGTCATGCGCGTCGGGAACCTCTCCGCCGTGCGCGACTTCTCCGACGTGCGCGACACGGTCGAGGCGTACCGGCTGTGCCTCGCCGCCGGAGCGCCGGGCGAGGTGCTCAACGTGACGAGCGGACTCGCCGTCTCGATCCAGCGCATCCTCGACGCGCTCCTCGCGCTGTCGGAAACCGAGATCCGCGTCGAGCAGGACCCCGCGTTGCTCCGGCCCGTCGACGTGCCCGCCTTCCACGGCTCGCCGGAGCGCCTGCGCGCGCGCACGGGTCACGCGCCGGAGCGTCCCCTCGAGGAGACGCTCGCGACCGTGCTCGACTACTGGAGGGCCAGCGTCGCCCGCTCGCCCGCGCGGTAGGCGAGCACCGCCTGGTGCAGCGCCGTGCCGGGGCAGGCCGTCGCCTTCCACTCGCGGTGCGTGCGCACCTCGGCGCGCGGGATCGCGAAGTGCGCGCGGAGCGCCTCGACGAGGTCGGCGAGCGCCTGCATCTGCGGACGCGGCACCGAGTGCGACTCGAAGTTGCCGAGCAGGCAGACGCCCACGTTGCCGATGTTCGCTGCGCCGCCGGCGTGCGCGCCCTGGTAGAGCAGGCGCCGTCCCTCCCAGACCTCCCCGGTCGGGTCGACGAGGAAGTGGTACCCGACGTCGGCCCAGCCCTTGTCCTGGGTGTGGATGTCCTGGATCTGCTTGAGCTGCGCGATCGTGCCCCAGCGTCCCGGCGGCGGCATCGCGGAGTGGTGCACCGTGATGCTCGTGATGGGGGTCATGGGGACGTGGTCGGGCGTGATGGGCCGGGCGCCCCACTCCTCGCGCGCCCGGATGCCGGGCAGGATGAGCGAGGGGTTCATGGGGATGACGCCCCGCGGCAGGAACGCGTCGGCGACGGGCACGTACGGCGAGCGCTCGCCCGACCGCGGACGGCCCGCGAGCAGGCGCGCGCGCGTCACGTCGAGGAGCTCCCGGCCCGAGCGGTCGAGCTGCTCGAGGTGCTCCGCCGCGCGGACGGAGCGCCCGGCCGCCTCGCAGGCGACGACGAGCGACGCGCGGAGCGCGCGCGCCCCCTCGCGTCCCATGTCGCGGGCGCCGAGCGCGAGCTCGTAGTGCCCGACCGCGTCGCCGTACTGGCCCAGCGACATCTCGTGGTCGGCCCAGGCCACGAGGATGTCCTGGCCGACGCCGTCGACCACGGGCTCCACCTCGTGCCACGCGCGACCGAAGACGGTGAGCGCCGAGAGCTTGCGGCCCAACCGCACGAGCGCGCGCGCGTGCATGAGCTCGAGCCGCGCGCGGGCGACGGGCGAGCGCGCCTCGCCGGCGTGGCGCTCGAGGTGCGCGACGAGCGCGCGGTCGTCGCCGCTCCGCTCGAGGCGGTCCGCCTCGACGACCACGGACGACGAGCCGGTCGTCGACGCGGCGCGCGTCGCCGGGGCGTCGCGTCCGCCGGGGGTGGCTGCTCCGCGCGAGGGCATGGCGCAGCTCGGGAGCACCGCCAGGAGGCCGGCGGCGACGAAGGACAGGGTGACGACCTTGGTGGGATGCATCGGAAGGCAGCTTTGCAAGCCGCCTGGGGGGTTTCAATCATTCCTCGCGGCCGTCACGGGCGCCCTCCCGCGGCGCCCCGGCGAGGACCGGGTGGAGCGCCCACCAGAGCGCGCCCAGGACCAGGGCGGCGGCCGCGAGCCCCAGGTACACGGGCGTGAGGACCTCCTCCGGCGGCCGGCGCCACTCGGGCCCCGAGAGCACGAGCAGGATGAGTCCGAAGGCGGCGCGCGCCACGACGGACTGCGCCGAGAGCAGCGACGCGCGCTCCGAACCCGACACGCGGTGGTTGAGCGCCGTGCGGCCGACGGGCTGCATGAGCCCGAACGCGACCTGCTGCAGGCAGAGGAGCGGCGCGAGCAGGAGCAGCCCGCCGCCCGCGAGCCCCGCGAAGGACGCGGCCATGAGCAGGACGACGAAGCCGGACGTGCCGCGCTCGCCGAGCCGACGGTGGACGCGGCTCGTGAAGAAGGCGGCGAAGGCCGCCACGACGTTGAGCAGGCACAGCACGCCGCCGTGCCAGCGCAGGTCGCCCACGCCGTCCGCGAGGAGCGTCGGCTGGTAGAGCTGGAAGCCGAGGCGCAGGAACACGAAGACCGTCGTGTACCAGCCGACCACCCAGAGCACGTCGCGCCGCACGAGCTGCCGCGCCACCGACGACCAGCGCGGCGCCCGCAGCGTCGCGCCGCCGCGCTCGAGTCGCGGCAGCCGCCACGCGACGACCGCCGCCCCGAGCATGATCGCCACGCTCAGGTCGAAGGCCGCGGTCGTGCCGAGCCCCCAGGCGACCCAGCCGCCCGCGAGGTCCGCGATCGACACGCCGAAGAGCCGCCAGCGGTGCGCGACCGCCTCCTCCTGGAGCGCCTCGGCCCGGCGGCCGTCCGCCACGACGGCCTCGTAGAGGTACGCGCTGTCCGCGCCCGAGATCATCGCGTGCGCCGCGCCCGTCACGGCCATGGCGGCGAGGCACGCGTCGAAGGAGGTCGCGTGCCCGAGCACGGCGAAGCCCGCCGCGAGCACGAGCGGCCCCGCGACGAGCAGCGGCCGCTGCCCGAGCCGGTCCGCGACCCAGCCCCAGGGCAGCTCGGCGAGCACCATCGCGAGGTAGTACACGGACCACAGCCGCAGGTACTGCCCGCCGTCGAACCCCCGGTCCAGGGTGAAGGCCGTGTACATGACCGGCACCCAGGCGAAGGAGAACGCGAGCCCCGCGTAGACCCGGAAGAGGCGTGTGGCGGCCGGCGGCGCGCCGGCGGGCGGGGGGGCGTCGGGGTCCGGCATGGGGCGGTCAGTGTGCGCCGCCTCGCCCGGCCGATCCACGCTCGTCGACGCCGCTCGTTGACGCCCGGGGTCGCGCCCGTAACCTGTCCGCCCATGGATCTCGCGACCCGCATGGGCCGTCTCGGCACGGAGACGGCGTTCGAAGTCCTCGCACGAGCCCGCGCCCTCGAGGCGAAGGGCCGCTCCGTCGTCCACCTCGAGATCGGCGAGCCCGACTTCGACACGCCGGCCGAGGTCATCGCCGCCGGCCAGAAGGCGCTCGCCGACGGCTTCACGCACTACGGCCCGAGCCCCGGCCTGCCCGCGCTCCGCGAGGCGATCGCCGCCGACTTCACGCAGCGGCGCGGCGTCGAGGTGTCGCCCGCGCAGGTCGTCGTGTTCCCGGGCGGCAAGCCGGTCATGTTCTTCATGATGCTCGCGCTGCTCGAGGAGGGCGACGAGGCCGTCTACCCCAACCCGGGCTTCCCCATCTACGAGTCGATGATCCGCTACACGGGGGCGACCCCGGTGGCGCTCCCGCTCCGCGAGGAGAACGACTTCAAGCTCGACGTCGCCGAGCTCGAGTCGCTCGTCACCGACCGCACGAAGCTCGTCGTGATCAACTCGCCGCAGAACCCGACGGGCGCGCTGCTCGGCAAGGCGGAGATCCAGGCCGTCGCGGAGCTCTGCGCGGACAAGGGCGTCTGGCTGCTCAGCGACGAGATCTACTCGCGCATCCTCTACGAGGGCGAGCACGACACGGCGCTGCGCTACGGCGACCCGTCGAAGATCGTCGTGCTCGACGGCTTCAGCAAGACGTACGCCATGACCGGCTGGCGCCTCGGCTACGGCATCATGTCCGAGGAGTTCGCCGTGCCCATGGCGCGCCTGCAGACGAACGCCACGAGCTGCACGGCGGCCATGACGCAGATGGCCGGCGTCGAGGCGCTCACCGGCGACCAGGCGCCGATCGACGCGATGGTCGCCGAGTTCAAGCGCCGGCGCGACGTCATCGTCGAGGGACTCGACGCGCTCGACGGCGTGACCTGCCTCAAGCCGAAGGGCGCGTTCTACGTCTTCCCGAACATCCGCGGCACGGGCTTCGGCAGCAAGGAGCTCGAGACGCGTCTGCTCGACGAGGCGGGCGTCGCCGCGCTCTCCGGGACGTCGTTCGGCAAGCACGGCGACGGCTACCTGCGGTTCAGCTACGCGAACTCCGTGGAGAACATCCGCGAGGCGCTGAGCCGCTTCGCCGGCTTCCTCGATGAGGCCAAGGCGTCCGTCTGAGGCGTCGCGCCGGACGGCCGCGTCGGGCGTCCGCGCCTCAGGGCAGGCGGTAGAGCTCGACGAGCTGGCTCAGGTCGTCGTGCAGCTCCGCGTGGCGCGAGAGGCGCCAGGCCGGCGAGCGCGGCCGCGGGTCGCAGAGCTCGCCGAGCGCGGTGACCGCGTACGCGATGACGTAGGACGGCTGGCGCTCGTCCGTCGCCGCGCGCACGAGCGCGTCGATCGTCGTCGCGTCGCCCGCCTGCCCGAGGGCGTAGGCGCGCGCCGCCCGGTCCACGGTGCTGCCGACCTCCGGGAGCGTGTCCGCGAGCTCGCGGACCGCGAGCCGGTCGCCGAGCAGGCCGAGGCCGAGCACCGCGAGCCGCGTGACCTCGACGTCGTGCACCGTCTCGGCGCGGTCGAGGAGCATCGCGCGGAGCTCCTCGTCCGGCTCGCCCAGGAGACCGGCGGCGCGGCATAGCGACGCGACGTAGACGGGCTCGCGCGCCGACTCGAGCTCGTCGCGCAGGATCGGCAGGAGGTCGGGGTCGCCCGCGAGGGCCAGCGCCGTGAGGAGGGACGCCCGCGCGCTGAGCTCGCTCTCGCCGTCGAGCCGCGCGCGGAGCGCGGCGACGGCCTCCGCGCCGCCGACGGACCCGAGCGCGAGCGCGACGTGCGGGCGCACGAGCGTCGTCGCGCGTTCGAGCTCCGCGACGAGGAACGCCCGGCTCTCGACGTGGTCGCCGGCGAGGCCCAGCACGCGGTAGAGGTTGGCGCGCGCCGCGAGGTCGCTCTCGACGCGCGCCCGCGCGACGAGCGGCACGAGCGAGCCGCCGAGCAGCGGCGCCACCGCCTCGAGGCCCGACGCGGCCGAGCGCCTCACCTGGTTGTCCGCGTCGACGACGAGGTCGAGCAGCGGCGGGACGGCCTCGGCGCCGCCCGTCCGGCCGAGCGCGACGGCGAGCACGGCGCGCAGGCGCCCGTCGCCCTTCACGAGCTTCGAGCGGTGGAGCGCGACGAGCTCGGGCAGCAGCGCGTCGTCACCCGTGACCCCGGCCGCGAAGACGACGCCCGCGCGGAGCTGGTTGTCGAGCCGCGCGAGCCGCTCCGGCGCGAGGAGCCCGCGCAGGACGTCGAGGCTCTCCCGCGAGCCGATCAGCCCGAGCGCCACCGCCGCGAACGCGCGGATCTCGCCGTCGACGGTGCGGCCGCGGAGCAGCGCGGTGAGCCGCTCCGTGGGCGCGCCGGACGGCGCCATGCCGAGCGCGAGCACCGCCTGCGTGCGCACGAAGAGGTCCGGGTCGCGCGTGGCCTCCTCGACGGCGGGCAGCGCGGACGTCGTGCCGAGCCGCGCGACGGCGACCGCCGCGGAGGCGCGCACGTCGCGGTTGTGGTGCCCGAGCAGCTCGAGCAGCACGGGCAGCACGACCGTCCGCCGGAGGTCGTCGCCCACGGGCTCGAGCGCCGGCTGGCCGGGGGGCGGCGCGCGCTCCGCCATGAGGCGCCGCCGGTCGACGAGCTGCTCGCGGTTGAGGTCGAACCACCACTCCCAGCGGTCGGGCACGACGGAGGCCGTCGGCCCGAAGCCCGGCTGGAGCACGGGCGCGGTCGGGTCGGGCTCGGGCTCGTCCCCCGGCTCGGGGTGGGGCGGCAGGTAGCGGCCGCCGTGGAGGGCGAGCGCGAGCAGGAGGACCAGCGGGATCGGCATGGCGAGCGACGCGACGGGAGTCCGACGGGGGCTGGAGACCGCCCGGGCGGGCGCCTAGGATCCTACGGCATGACCGCTCTCACCATGATGCTCCTCCTCGTGCTCCCGGTCGCCGGCGTCGCCGCGCCCGTCTCCGACCTCCCCGGCGAGGCCTTCGCCATCCCCGCCGGACCGGTCGTCCTGCGCTCCGGCCCGAGCGCCAACCACCCCGGCGTGCTCACGCTCGACGACAAGGACGTCGTGCGCGTCGCCTCGAGCGACGGGACCTCCGGCAGCGGCTACACGCGCGTGTTCGTGCCGCAGGGCTTCCCGGTCTACCTGCACGGCGACTACGTGCACGTCGACCGCGAGCAGCAGGTCGTCACCGTGTCGGGCTCGCGCCTCAACGTGCGCTTGCTCCCCGCGACGGTGGGGCTCCTGCCGCTGGGCCAGCTCACCGACGACGTGCAGCGCCTGCAGCTCCTCGACGAGGAGGAGGACTGGGTGCGCGTCCTCGCCCCGGTCGGGCTCGCGCTCTACGCGCCCGCCGACCAGCTCCCCGAGGCGCCGGCGTCCGTCGCGTCCGGTCGCTGGACGGAGGCGTTCGGGACGCGCGAGCTGCGCCGCGCCGCCGCGGTGGCCGCGCACGTCGCCACCGACCCGGCGCGGCTGCGCGACCGCCGCTACGAGGAGCGCATCGCGGTGCTCCGGGCGACCGTGCTCACGGACCTCTCCGACACGCAGCTCTCCTCGCGCGAGACGACGCTCTCGGACCTCGCGCGCGAGGTGGGTCGGCCGGACCTCGCCGACGCCGTGCAGCGCATGCGCGAGGCGGTGCTCTCGGAGCGTCAGCGGCGCCAGGCGGCCCTCGCGAACCTCGCCGAGCAGGAGCGCGAGCGCGCGCGGGAGGCCGCGAACCTCGTGCGCGAGGCGAACGCGCTCGACTACGGCCTGCGCTTCCTCGGCAAGGGCGACGCCCTCACGGTGCAGGGCCTCGTGTCGCGCCGCGTCTCGCAGGACGGCGAGGCCACGGTCTACAGCATCCAGGAGGGCGCCGCGGGACGGCTCTACAAGCTGAGCGCCGCGAAGGAGATCGCGAACCTCGAGACGCTCGTCGGCAAGCGCGTCGAGCTCGCGGGCCGCAGCCTGGCGCTCGTGAACGTCGACGGGCCGGTGCTCATCGTCGACGAGGTCGTGAAGGTCGCGCAGCCCTGACGCGCCGCCGTTGACCGCCGCCCTCGCCGTCGCCGCCTGCCTCGTCGCGTACGCGATCGGCTACCGGGTCTACTCGCGGTTCCTCGCCGAGCGCGTCTTCGAGCTCGACGCGGAGCGCCGCACGCCGGCGCACGAGTTCGCCGACGACTGCGACTACGTGCCCACGCGACCGGCGGTGCTCTTCGGGCACCACTTCGCGTCCATCACCGGGCTCGCGCCCATGCTCGGGCCGGCGGTCGCCGTCATCTGGGGCTGGGTGCCGGCGCTCCTGTGGGTCGTGCTCGGCGCGCTGCTCGTCGGCTGCGTGCACGACTTCTCGGCGCTCGTGCTCTCCGTGCGCCACCGCGGGCTCTCCATCGGGGAGGTCGCCGAGGGTCTCCTCGGGCGGCGCGCCAAGGCGCTCTTCCACCTCGTGATCTTCTTCGGGGTGTCGCTCGCGATGGGGGTGTTCGTCCTCTACATCGCGCAGCTCTTCGGCTTCGGCGCCTACCCGCAGGCGATCCTGCCGAGCGTCGGGCTCATGGGCGTCGCGGCGGCCATCGGCGTCCTGCTGCACGCGGGCCGCGTGACGCTCGGGCGGTCGACGGCCGTCGGCTTCGTGCTGCTGCTCGGGCTCATCTACGCGGCGGTGGAGTCCGGAACCTTCGGGCTCACCGCGGAGCAGTGGCCGTCGGCGGACACCTTCAAGTACGCGCTGCTCGGCTACGGCTTCCTCGCGTCCGTGCTCCCCGTGTGGACGCTGCTCCAGCCGCGCGACTTCATCAACTCGCTGCTGCTCTACGTCGGCCTCGCGGGGATGTACGTCGGGTTCTTCATGAGCGGCAACGACTTCGCGGCGCCGCCGCTCGTCCTCGAGCCGGAAGGCGCGCCGCCGCTTTTCCCGTTCGTGTTCATCACGATCGCGTGCGGCGCGGCGAGCGGGTTCCACGCGCTCGTCTCGTCCGGCACGACCGCCAAGCAGCTCGACCGCGAGCCGCACGCGCGCGCCATCGGCTACGGCGGCATGATCGCCGAGTCGACGCTCGGGCTGCTCGCCGTCATCGCCTGCTCCGCGGGCGTGCTCGGCCCGGACGCCTGGTCCGGCGAGGGCGTCTACGCGAGCTGGTCGAACATCAGCGGCGGGCCGGCGCTCGGCAACTTCATCCGGGGCGGCGGCTCGTTCCTCGAGCAGTTCGGTCTGGCGCCGGAGCTCGCGGCGTCCTTCGTCGCCGTGATCGTCGTGTCCTTCGCGCTCACGACGCTCGACTCCGCGACGCGGCTGCTCCGCTACAACATCGAGGAGATCTGCGGCTCGGTGGGCTGGCGGCGCGTCGGCAGCCGCTACCCCGCGTCGCTGCTCGCGGTCGCGGCGATCTGGGTCTTCGCGTTCTACGAGGTCACGGAGGTGCGCGAGGTCGTGAGCTCGGCGCCCGGTCCGGACGGCGCCCTCGTGGAGTCCACGCAGCTCGTCGAGACGACCCGCGAGGCGGGGCTCGCGCTGTGGGGGCTCTTCGGCACGACGAACCAGCTGCTCGCGGGACTCACGCTCCTGCTCGCGACGCGCTACCTCGCGCGCCGCGGCCGCAACCCGTGGCTCACCGGCGTGCCCATGTTCCTCATGCTCGCGAGCACGCTCACGGCGATGACCGGCAACATCCTCACCTACGCCGGCAGCGACGAGCGGCTGCTGCTCGTCGTGGGCGGCATGCTCCTGCTGCTCGGGGTCTGGGTGTGCGTCGAGGGCGTGCTCGCCGTGCGCCGCGACCGGCGCGCCGCGGGGCCGTAGCCGACGGCGCACCCGCCCGGCGCGCCCGCCCGCGCGGCGACGACCGCCCGGCCCGGCGACGCCCCCTCAGCGCACGTGCGGCGACGCCGCGAACCAGGCGTCGAAGCGGTCCTCGCGGATCGCGTCGCGCGCCTCCTCCACGAGCGTGTGGAGGAAGTGCAGATTGTGGATGCTGCACAGCATGCGCCCGAGCGGCTCGCCCGCCATGATGAGGTGCCGCAGCACGCCGACGTCCCACTGCGTGCACGCCTCGCACGTGCAGCCGGGCTCGACCGCGCCGCGCGCCTCGCGGAAGCGGCGGTTGCGCAGGTGCACGGTGCCCTCGGACGTGAAGAGCGTGCCGTGCCGGCCGTTGCGCGTGGGGAGCACGCAGTCGAAGACGTCGAAGCCGGCGGCGATCGCGGTGAGCACGTCGCCCGGGCGGCCCACGCCCATGAGGTAGCGGACGCGGTGGCCGGGGAGCAGCGGCGCGTAGCGGCGGGTCGCGGCGCGGAGCTGCTCGGCGCTCTCGCCCACGGACAGCCCGCCCACGGCGAAGCCGTCGAAGTCCATCGCCGTGAGCTCGGCCGCCGAGCGCTCGCGGAGCGCGTCGTCGAGACCGCCCTGCACGATCGCGAAGAGCGCCTGCCCGTCGCGGCTCGTCGCGCGGTGGTGCTCGAGCGCGCGGCGCGCCCAGTCCGTCGTCCGCCGCACGGCCGTCTCGAGCAGCCGGCGGTCGGCCGGGAGCGGCGGGCAGTGGTCGAAGACCATCGCGATGTCCGAGTCGAGCGCGAGCTGGATGTCCGCGGCCTCGATCGGCCCGAGCCGCAGCGCGCGCCCGTCGATGGGGGAGCGGAAGGTCACGCCGTCGTCGTCGAGCTGCGCGACGTCGAGCATCGAGAAGACCTGGAAGCCGCCGCTGTCCGTGAGGATCGGCCCGTCCCAGTTCATGAACCGGTGCAGCCCGCCCATCGCGGCGACGACGTCCTCGCCCGGGCGGTCGTGCAGGTGGCACGCGTTCGCGAGGATCATCTCGCAGCCCACCTGACGCAGCCGGTCGGGGGGCAGGCCCTTGACGCTCCCGTAGGTGCCGACGGCCAGGAACGCCGGCGTGCGGACACGCCGCCCGCGCACCGTGAGCTCGCCCGCGCGCGCGGCGCCGCTCTCGTGCGTGACCTCCATGCGCAGGCCGGCCGTGCTCGTCGCGGTCACGAGAGCTCCACCAGGCGCGCGTCCGGGTAGTAGCGGCGGAGGATGACGCGGTAGCCGGCGCCGCGCCGGGCGAAGCCGCGCGCGCCGTACTGGCACAGGCCCACGCCGTGGCCCCAGCCGTGGCCCTCGACGACGAGCCGACCCTCCTCGACGCGGGGCGGCGCCGCCCAGCGCGTCGAGAGGAGCTGCGCGTCCCACGGGCGGCCCTTCGACACGCGGTCGCGGAAGTCGACGGCCGGGACGCTCGCCTCGAGCCCGCCCGCGACGACGACGACGCGGTCGGGGCGCCCCGGGTAGAGCCCGGGCTCGGTGCGCACCTCCTCGAGCGGCGCCTCGGGGAGCCCCACGGCGGCGCACACGACCGCCCCGTCGAGCGAGCGCGTCCAGCTCCAGGTCGGCGAGTCGCGGCAGTCGGCGCACACGACGCGCCGGTCGAGCACGCCGTCCGGCGGGTCGAGGAAGACGTCCTGCGCGCGCGCCGTCCCGCCGCCGCAGGTCGACTGGAACCAGGCGGGGATGACGCGGCCCTCGTGCGTGAGCACCTGGCCCGCCGTCTGACGCACGGCCTCGCTCGCCAGCCACGTCTCGGCGTCGCGACCCTTGTAGACCTGGCTGCGGACGTCGGGGTGGAGCCAGCCGCGCTGCGCCGCCTCGGCGAGCGCGTAGCTCCGCGCGGCGACGGCCTGGGCCTTCAGCGCCTCGAGGCCGAAGCGATCCGGCATCTCGCCCGGGAGCACGCCGCGCAGGTAGTCCTCGATGGAGACGCGGTTCACGACGCGCACGCCGCCGCGGCCGTCGTCCTCGAGGCGCAGCAGGCCGCGGTAGCGGCGCGAGCCCACGCGCAGGGTGCCCCCGTCGACGGGCCGCACCTCGAGCGGCAATCCGCCGAGCGGGACGTCGCCCAGCCGGACGACGTCGCCCTCCCGCGCGAGCACGGTGTCCCACGCGAGGCGGTCGCCGGCGTGCACCACCTCGCCGTCTCCGTCCCACACCTCCCAGGCGCGGTCGGCGCCCAGCCGCGGGCCGTCGTCGGGCGCGGCGAGCCGCACGTCGACCCAGCCGGCGGGCCGCTCGCCGACGCGCGGGAGTCGCGTGGGGGGCGTGTCGGCGCAGCTCGGCACGGCGCCCAGCACGCAGACCAGGAGGCCGGCAGCGAGGCGGAGCGGCCCGGGGGTCACGGGATCAGCCGTCGAAGAGCGAGCCGGCGCCCGCCGGGTCCCCCGGCAGGCCCAGGTGCGCCCGGGCGGCGTCCGTGAGCACGCGGCCGCGGGGCGTGCGGGCCAGGAAGCCCA
>JAUIEF010000166.1 GCA_030428785.1 bacterium | reverse complement strand
CGGCGCGGCGTCGTCCTCGACACGCGGCAGCGCCGCGGACGGGGCGCTCGTCGGCAGCGAGGGCGCGGCGCCGGGACGCGCGTCGTCGACGCGCTCCACCGTCGCGGGAGTCGTGTCGACGTCGCCGTCGTCGAGCAGCCGCCACGTCGCGCCGAGGAGGCCGACGAGCACCACGAGCCCCAGCACCGTCGTCGCGGAACGGCTCACCGATCTCCTCCCGGTCCCTGCGTCGCGCGCGTCCTCACCCGCCCTCCGGGGCCACGAGCACGAGGTCGAGCTCCGTCGTCCCGCCCGGCGTCACGACGACCGTGCCGCTCGCGAAGACGTGGTCCTGGTCGGGCCGCGGCGGGAAGCGCCCGTTGTACCGGACCTCCCAGCGATAGGTGCCGGCGAGCAGGCCGCGCACCGTGTAGCGACCCTCCGTCGGGATGCCCCACACGCTGCGTTGCCCGTCGGGCGTCGGGCGCTCGATCCGGTCGAACATCATGGAGAGCTGCGCGTCGTCGACGGCGCCGACGAGCTCGACGTCGCCGGTGACCGTCGCGGCGGCGCGCACGCGGACGTCACGCTCCACGAGCTCGTCGTCCACGACGACGTCGAGCGTCGCGAGCGCGTTCCGGTCGTCGAGGTCGACGGCGGGCACCCACTGCGAGCCGCGCGGGACGAGCCGCCAGGTGCCGGGGGCGAGGCCCTCGAGCGTGAAGCGGCCGTCCGCGTCGCTCTCGTCGCGGGCGCGCATGGCCGGCACGCGGTCGACGTCGGCGCCCGGACCGTCGCGACGGTCCGCCTCGACCGTCACGCCCGCCACGGGCTCGTCCGTGCCGTCGGCGAGCACGCGGCCCGTGATGCGGCCGTCGCCGAACCGCAGGTCGACGACGAGCTCGTCGCCCCAGTCGAGGCGCACCGGCACGGCGGGCGTGCGCGGGCGCCCGTCGCGTCGCGCGAAGACGACGCCCGCGCCGGGCTCGATGTCCTCGACGGCGTAGCGCCCCGAGTCGTCGCTCGCGCCCTGGCCGCCGGCCCACCCGGCCTCGGACTCCAGCGTCACCTGGACGACCGCGCCGACCGGCGTGCCGTCGGCGAGCGTCACGCGGCCGTGCACGCGCGCGGCCTCGCGGAGCTGCAGCACCGCGTCGACCTCCGTGCCGGGCACCGCGTCGACGACGACCCGCGCGCCGGGGCGCGCCGTGAGCGTCACCGGCCCGGCGGGCATCCCCTCGAAGCGGAAGCGCCCGGCGTCGTCCGCGTCGCGCCCGGGCGCGCCGCTCTTGGGTCCCAGGAGGGAGTGCCGCGCCACGACGCGGTGCCCCGGAACGGCGAGTCCGTCCGGGTCGAGCACGGTCCCCGTGACGACGCCGCTCGGCGCGAGCACGAGCTCGACGCCGTCGAGCGCCTGGCGATCGGCGACCTGCACGCGGTGCGGTGGCGACGGCCGCGCGCCCTTCGCGCTCGCGGTGAGGTCCCACGTGCCCGACGCGAGGTCGGCGAGCACGAACGCGCCGTGCTCGTCGGTGCGCGTCGAGTCGGAGCGCGCGGAGGGATCGGACGTGCACACGGCCCGCACGCGCGCGCCGGGCACCGGCTCGCCCGCGCCGTCCGTGACGAGGCCGCTCACCGAGCAGGCCGCGGGCAGCTCGACGACGAGCTCGACGACCTCGCCGGGCCCCGCGCCGGGCGCCTCGCGCTCGACGGGGACGTGACCCGGGGCGCGCACGGTCACATGCGAGCCGTCGCGTCCGGCGGGCGCGGCGACGAGCACGCCCGGGGTCTGCGGCTCGCCGTCCGGGAGCGCGCCGCCCGGGAGCCGCGACGCGGCCTGCGTGCCGACGAGCAGCCCCGCGGACCCGCCGCGTCCGTCGCCGCGCACCGCCCGCTGGACGTACGCGTCGGCGTCGATCAGCGGCTCGCCCGTCGACGCGTCGGTCACGCGGATCACGAGCAGCCCCTCGTGCTCGAGCACGATCTCGAGCGGGTCTCCGTCCGGCGCGACGTCCGGGAGCGCGACCGGCTCGAAGCCCTCCGCGACCACGAGGACCGTGTGGGTGTCGGTGGGGAGCGTGTCCGCGACGAATCCGCCGTCGGCGCCGGTGGTCAGCACGAGCTCCCTGCCCGCGCTGCTCATCGAGATCGACGAGTGCTGCACGAGCGGGTCGTCGCCGGCGTCGCCGTGGAGCGTCGCCGGCCGCAGCTTGATGGACGCGCCGGCGACGGGCCGGCCCGCGACGTCCGTCACGCGGCCCGCGAGCACGTGGCCCGGCTCGAGCACGACGTCCCCGAGGTCGGCGGTGCGGCCGGCGGCGAGCTCCGTGCTCGGCGTGGCGGGGAGGCGGCCCGGTGCCTCCGTCTCGAAGCGGAAGTACCGGTCCGGCGGGAGCCCCTCGAGGAGCACGCGTCCGTCGGGCCCCGCCTCGGTGGTGAAGAGCTCGCGCACGAGCGTCCAGTCGGGACGCGGGGGGACGGACCGCGCGAGGGTCGGCACGAAGAAGCGCGCGCCGGGCAGCGGCCGGCCGTCCGGGTCGACGAGCCGCGCGGTCACGGCGGCGCCCGCGCGCAGGACGAGGTCGCCGAGGTCGTGGTCCCAGCCGTCGGGCGGCACGGTGCGCGTCGTCGGCGCGAATCCGCGCGCGGTGACGTACACCGCCGTGCCGGCGTCGGGCTCCGTGTCACGCGTCTCGCGCCCGCGGCCGTCCCGGTCGGCGACCTCGTCGGCGGCGAGCGCGAACGTGCCGTCGTCGGCGGAGACCGTGACGGGCAGGCGGTCGTGGGGGACGCCGTCGGTCATGTAGAAGTACGGCAGGTCGAAGCGCGCGCGCGCGGCCCGCGACAGGCTCAGGCCGACGCGCGCGCCGGCGACGGGCGCGTCCCCCTCGTCGACGACGCGGCCGCGGAGCGCGAGGCGGCGGAGGTCGTCGTCGGGGGCGTGCTCCTGGGGCGCGGCGAGCCCGCTCGGCGCGAGCTCCTCCGGCGCGGCGTCCTCCTCGACGCGCGGGAGCTCCTCGGGCGTGTCGTCCGTCGGCGGCGGCGTCGCGGCGCCGGGTCGCGCGTCGTCGGCCCGCTCGATCGTCGCGGGCGTCGCGTCGCCGACGTCCTCGTCGAGCACCCACCACGTCACCGCGAGCACGGCGACGAGCGCCGCGAGCGCGACCGTCAGGGATCGGTTCAAGGGTCTCCTCCTCTTCCTGCGTGCCTCCGTCACGACGCCCCGCGGGGGCGGGCCCGATCCGCCGGGAACCGGGCCTCGGTCCGCCGGTCGCGCCCGAGTGTCGCGTCAACGCCCGCCGCCGTCGAGGACGAGCGGCAGCACGGTCATCACGGCGCTCAACTCGACCTGCCCGTCGAGGAGCCGGCGGCGGTCCTCGCCCTCGAGGACCTCGTAGCGGTATCGGCCGGGAATGAGGCCGGCAACGCTGTAGCGGCCCGACCGGGGCAGGCCCGTCTCGCGCGGCGGCTCCACGCCGCCGGCGTCCGTGAGGCGGAGGACGAGCGGCCCGGGGCGCGGCGCGCCGTCCCACGAGACGTCGCCGAACAGCGTCGCCGCGGTGCGCACGACGAGGTCCCGCTCGAGCGTCGCGCCCGTGGGCAGCGTGACGCGCGGCGGCGCGGCGGACGCGCGCCAGGCGCCGCCGACCGTGAGCTCGTGCACGCCGGGCGGCAGCGCGTCGAGGCGGTAGCGGCCGCCGTCGCCGGAGACGGAGGTCGCGCCCGCGGGGTCGAGCGGCACGTCGAAGGGCAGCGCCTCGTCGAGGAGCCGCGAGCGCACGAGCGCCGCGGCGACGGGCGTGCCGTCCGGCGCGAGCGTGCGGCCCGTGATCGTGCCGCGCCCGAACGCGAGCTCCGCGCGCGCCGTCACGCCGTGCGCGAGCTCGACGAGGACCGCCGGCGTGCGCACGCCCCCGTCCCGCGCGACGACGAGCGCGCGTCCGTCCGGCAGCTCGTCGAGCCGGAAGCGTCCGTCGTCGTCCGCGTGCGTGGTGTCGCGCGCTCCGCCCTCGTGCCAGAGCTCGACGGCGCACGATCGCGGGCCGCCGTCCCGCCCGACGACGAGCCCCTCGAGGCGCGGCGGCGTGAGCAGCCGGAGCTCGACGGAGACCTCGGCGCCCGCGATCGCGACGACCTCCACGCGACCGCCGGGCGACGCGGTGAGGAGCGTGCGGCCCGGCGGCAGCCCCTCGAAGAGGAAGCTGCCGTCGCCGAGGCTGCGCGCGCCGAGCGGCTCGGCCGGCTCGTCGAGGGGCGCGGCGGTCACGGTCTGCCGCGCGGCGGGCGCGCCGTCCGTGTCGCGCACGAGGCCGCGCACGCGCGCGCCCGGACCGAGCACGTGGTCGACGTCGTCGATGCGCTGCGCGACGTCGAGCGTCACCTCGGCCGGCGGCGCGTGGAGGCCGGGGCGCTTCGCGACGATCGTCCACGGGCCGGGGGCGAGGTGGTGGAGGAGGTAGCGGCCGTCGTTCCCCGTCGTGTCGCGCGCGCCGCGGCCCTTCGCGCGCTCGCCGTCGCGCCAGGCGGCGACCTCGACGCTCGGCACGGGCGCGCCGGACGCGTCGACGACCCGCCCGGCGACGGCCGTGGCCGGAACGAGCCGCAGCACGTGCGTCGCGAGCCCGCCGGGCGCGACGCCGGGGAGCGTCGTCTCGAGCTCGTCGTAGCCCTCGGCGCGGACGCGCACGTGCCGGGTGCGCGCGTCGACGGGGCGCGCGACGTGCACGCCGGGGCCGGGCGGGGGCTCGTCGTCGAGCTCCGCGCCGCGCACGGGGAGCGGCGGGCCGTCGGCGACGACGTCCGTCGGCAGGAAGGAGCTGTCCATGTCCAGGGCGACGGCGTCCTCGACGGCGAGGCGCACGTCGATCCGCGCGTCCGCGACGGGCGCGCCGCTCAACGCGTCGACGAGCACGAGCGCGATGCGGCCCTCGTCCGGGAGCGTGATCTCGAGGTCGTCGCGGTCCGTGCGCACGGGTCCGAGCGTGCCGTCGGCGTGCCGCGGGTGCGTGACGCTCAGGACGTGCTCGCCGGCGCGGAGATCGTCGAAGCGGAAGCGGCCCTGCGCGTCCGTGACGACGACGTCGGGAGGCGGCCCGAAGCCCGGCAGGCGCCGGGACGTGGGCGCGGGGAGCGCGGTCACGCGCACGCCCGGGATGTCGGGGAGCGTCGGCGGCGCCGGCCCCACGCGGACGCGCGCCCCGGCGACGGGTCGGCGCTCGCCGTCCACGACGCGTCCCGCGAGGACCGCGCCCGGAGGCAGGACGATATCGCCGAGGTCGTGCTCGCCCTCCTCGGGGACCTGCGTGCCCCGTTCGACGCGCGCGCGGCCCGGCGCGGAGAACTCGAGGACGCAGGGGCCGCGCGGCAGCGTGTCGAGGAGCACGACGCCGTCCGCGTCGCCGGTCGTCGTGAGCGGCAGCAGCGCGCTCGTGAACCCGCCGCTGGGCGTCGCGTCGTAGAGATAGGTGTCGGCCGAGACGTGCACGGCGACGCCGGGCACCGGGGCGCCGGTCTCGTCGACGGCGCGGGCGCGCACGCGCGGCGCGGGGAGCACGACGACGTCGCCCAGGTCGACGTCCCAGGTGCCGGGGAGCGGCTGGAAGGTCGGCGCGAAGCCCGGCGCGAGGACGAGCAGCTTCGACGCGTCGTCGGGGCGTTGCTGGAGCGGCGAGAGCGAGCGCTCCGCCGCCGAGACGCCGAGCAGCGGCGCGGCGAGCGTGAACCGGCCGTCCGCGTCGGCGCGCGCGCCGGGCAGCGCGTCGAGGTCCGCGCGGCGGGGGGCCGGCCAGCCGAAGCGCTCGCGCGAGCTGTCGTCCGCGGCGAGGGCGAGGCGCGCGCCGCCGACGGGAGCGCCGTCGGGCGTCACGACGCGCCCCGTGACGGTGAGCCGCCCGACGTGCTCGCGCACGAGCGTCGCCGCGGGCGCGAGGGGGCCGACCTCGGAGCCGAGCGGAGGCCCGAGCGGCGCGACCGCCTCGCCGACCGCGACGGGCAGCGCGGCGGGGGGCGTCGTCGCCGGACGCGCGGCGACGCCCGGCTCCCCGACGACGGCCGCCTCGCCGCCGCGCGCGCCCGCGCCGTCGTCGAGCCACCACGCGAGCCCCGCGACGACCGCGAGCAGCGCGAGGACGAGCACCGCGAGCGCGGGGCGGCGGGCGGAGGCGGTGCGCGTCGACACGTCGTGGGTCCTCGGTGGGCCTGCGGGCCCCGCGCGCGGCCCCTTTCGCGCGCGTCCCCCGATGCCGTAGGGTGCGCCGCCGAAGCAGGCCCCGGGCGACGCGCCGGGGACAGGGTACCTGCTCGCGGCGCCTCCCCCGGGCACGGGACGCCGCCCGTGGGGTCGCACGCGCGGGCGGATCCGGGGGGGACGATCCCGGCGATCCCGGGGCGCGGCGCGGCGGGCCGTCCGGCCCCCGGATGCGCACTTCCGGCGAGGGCCCTACGACCTCCTTCGTATGGCCGCGTACCCCCGACGCCCGGAAGGTCTGCGGACTGCATCCCAGCCCCGAGAGGAGCCCCATCCCGATGGCGAGAGCACCCCTCCTGACGGCCGGTCTCGCGCTGGCCGGCGGCGTCGCCCTGCTGGTGGCCGCCGCCGGACCGTCGCCGACCGAGCCCGCCCCGGCGTCGCCCGGGCCGGCCGCCGCGCCGGCGCCCCAGGACGCCGACGGCTACACCCTCGACGAGTGGACGTTCTCTCCCGCCGCGCAGCGCGGCCGGGAGGTCTACGAGCGCTTCTGCCTCGGCTGCCACGGCGACACGGGCCTGGGTGACGGCGAGGCCGCCGACTGGCTCGACCCGCGGCCGCGCAACTTCCAGGCCGGCAACTTCAAGTTCCGGACGACGCCGTCGGGCCAGCTCCCGACGCTCGAGGACGTCGTGCACGTCGTGCGCTGCGGCCTGAACGGCTCGGCCATGCGGAGCTTCCCGCTCCTGCCGCAGCGCGAGCTCGAGGACGTCGCCGCCTACGTGCTGGCGCTCGCCGACTTCGGCGTCGTGAAGCGCGACGTGGACTACGAGCTCGACGGCGAGCCCTTCTCCACGCTCTCCGCCGAGGACTACGCGGAGATCAAGGAGGAGGCGCTCTTCGACGCCCACGAGGACGGCTGGCCGGTCGGCGTCGAGCCGGCGGTCGAGTTCGACGACGACTCGGTGGCCCGCGGGCGCGCGCTCTACGAGGCGCAGTGCGTGGCGTGCCACGGTGCGTCGGGCGTCGGTGACGGCGCCTCGTCGTTCCACCTGCGCGACTGGAAGGACACGGTCGTGCGGCCGCGCGACTTCACGAGCGGCATCTTCCGCGCGGGCAGCACGCCGCGTGACCTCTTCCTGCGCATGAAGACCGGGCTCAACGGCACGCCCATGCCGTCGGTCTACGGCAGCGACGAGGACCTCTGGGACATCACCCACTTCATCATCAGCCTCGAGCGCGGGGACAGCGACCGCCGGCCGCACCCGGCGAGCTGCGACGCGCACGCGGCGGACACGACCGGAGCCGACGGATGACCACCGCCGACGTCCCCTTCCCGGCCGGCGCCGCCGACCGGCCCGACGAGCGCGCCGCGACGGGCGAGCTCGTGCACAAGGCGCTCGTGAAGTGGCACTTCACGCTCGGCGTCTTCTTCATGATGACGTCGATGACCGCGGGCTTCCTCGTGAGCCTGAACTTCCTCGGCGCGTACCCGTTCGAGGACATCCCCTGGCTCAGCGCGAGCCGCCTGCGCTTCCTGCACACGAACGAGATCGCGTACGGCTTCCTCGTGAACTGCTTCGTCGGCGCGATGTACTACGCCGTGCCGCGGCTCACCGGGCGCCCCGTGTTCAGCAAGGGCCTGGGCTGGATCATCTTCTTCGTCTGGCAGTTCATCGTGCTCGCGACGAGTGTCGGCCAGCTGCTCGGCTTCGCGCAGGCCGTCGAGTGGGGCGAGACGCCCACCGGATTCCGCCCCGGCACCTTCGAGCTGAACTACATCCCGATCGACGCGCTCATCGCGGTGGGCGCGCTGCTCGTGGCGCTCCAGTTCCTCACGCCGCTCGCGCGGTCGCTCGGCAAGCGGATGTACGTGACGGGCTGGTACCTCACGGCCGGCATCGTGTGGCTCATCCTCACGTACGTCATGGGCAACACGCTGCCCGAGTGGACCATGCCCGGCGCGTCCGGCGCGGCCACGGTCGGCCTGTTCATCCACGACCTCGTGGGCCTCTTCGTGACGCCCATGGGCTGGGGGCTCATGTACTTCTTCGTGCCGATCATCCTGCGCGCGCCCGTGTGGAGCCACGCGCTGTCGGTCATCGGCTTCTGGGCGCTCGCGTTCTTCTACCCGCTGAACGGCGTGCACCACTTCCTGCTCTCGTCGATCCCGATGTCGGTGCAGTACGGCGCGGTCATCTCGACCATGGCGGTCGAGATCGTCGTGACGACCGTCATCGTGAACTTCTTCGGGACGATGTGGGGCCGCGGGCACGCGCTGCGGAGCAACCTGCCGATCCGCTGGTTCTACACCGGCATGATCCTGTACTTCATCACGTGCCTGCAGTGCGCGTTCCACACCTCGCTCACGCTGCAGAAGACGATCCACTTCACGGACTGGGTGCCGGGTCACGCGCACCTCGTGATGCTCGGCGTCTTCGCCTTCTGGATCATCGGCATCATCACGTGGCTGTGGCCGCGGCTCACCGGCAACGAGTGGTACAGCCGTCGCCTCAACCACTGGCAGTACTGGCTCACGATGCTCGGCCTGCTCATCATGTTCACGGACCTGCTGGCCGCCGGCGTGGTGCACGGCTGGATGCTCGACGCGCTCGCGCCGTGGATGGACATCGTCGACGCGATGAAGCCCTTCTGGCACGTGCGCACGTTCTCCGGCGGCATGATCCTGCTGGGCACGGCGCTGTGGAGCTGGAACCTGTGGAAGACGGCGCGCACCCCGAAGCCGTACGACTACCGAGTGGACCTCGTGGACGCGGAGGCTGCCTGAGATGGATCGTTTCCTGGGAATCGTGCTGGTCGCAGGGCTCGGGTGCTTCGTGCTCGCGTTCGTGCTCTCCGGCCTCTACCCGTGGATGCTCAACGAGGGGAGCGCCCCCGAGGCGACGCTCGACGAGCTGGCCGAGGACGTGTCGGTCGAGTTCAAGGACCTCAAGGAGCGCTGGCCCGAGGGATTCCGGCAGGCGTACGGCGCGGAGGAGGCGCTCAACCTGCAGGAGCTCGTGGGCGTGCCGGAGGGCGACGCGCGCCGCACGGCGAGCGACGCCGCGTGGCGTACCGCGTACCGCAAGGCGCTCCAGGACGGGCGCGACGCGTACGTCGGCGAGGGCTGCTGGCACTGTCACAGCCAGTACGTCCGGCCGGTGGCCAACGAGGACACGCGCTTCGGCCCCGTGTCGCGCTGGGAGCAGGACAACAACGCGCTCCAGCGGCCGGTGCTCTGGGGCACGCGTCGCGTCGGTCCCGACCTGACCTACGAGGGCACCCTGCGCAGCAACGACTGGCACGCCGCGCACTTCTGGGACCCGCGCGTCGTGTCGCCCGGCACGGTCATGCCCGCGTACCGCTGGTTCTTCCGCGACGGGTTCCAGGTGAGGCGTCGCATCGATCCGGACATCGCGTCGCGCACCGGCCTCGACCCGCAGACGAGCTACCCGGTGCCCGGCGTGTACGACACGCGCGCCGAGGCGGAGCAGGCCATGGCGCGCGTCGCGGCCGAGACGCCCGAGAACCTCGCGGGTGAGCGCGAGCGCCTGTTCATCGAGGAGGGGCGCGGCCTGAACGACCGCGGTCTGTCGATCCTCGCCTACATCCAGTGGCTGGGCACCTGGCAGCCGCAGCCCGTGGAAGGAGGTGCGTGATGAGCGCCGACGACACGCGGAAGCCCCGCAGCTCGCTGCGCACGTTGTGGATCTGGTTCTTCGTCGCCGGCTGCACGCTGGCGGGCATCGGCTTCGGGTACAAGCTCTACGAGTTCTTCTGGGCCCTCACGGGCACGGAGGGCTTCGAGTTCGCCGGCGTCCACCTCGTGACCTACGGCCTCGTGGCCGGCGGGTTCCTGCTGTTGCTCGTGTACGGCTTCCTCAAGGGACACTTCGCCGACATCGAGCAGCCCAAGTACGACATGCTGGAGAGGGAGCGCGAGCATGACCACGCCGACTTCGCCTGAGCCCGCGGCCGAGCAGCCGGTCACCGACGTCCGCGGCGACGACCAGGCGCCGAACCCGTTCCAGTACGGCCACGGCCGCATGCCGTTCTTCATGAAGATCGTCTGGCTGGCGTTCCTCGCGTTCATCGCGTGGTACACGGTGACCTTCCTCCTCGCGTCGCTCGCGGAGGAGATCGCCTAGGACCGCGGCGACGTGCGGCGCGCGTCGCCGGGCCGCAGTGAAGGAGCCGCGGTGAGCACGTCCGACCTGACGCCCTGCACGCACTGCGGGCTTCCTACGCGATCGCGGCGCGCCGTGAGGCGCGACGCGAACGCGGACCGCGACAGGCGCGCGGAGCGCGCCGAGAGCGGTGAGCGATTCCGTGGCGCGAAGCGACCCGGAATCGCGGACCGCGGCAGGCGCGCGGAGCGCGCCGAGAGCGGCACGCGACACGTCACGACGTCGCCGATCGCCGAGCGGTCCCCCGCCCCCGCGTTCTGCTGCGTCGGCTGTCGGCTCGCGCACGAGGTGTCCGGGGGCGAGGGCGGGCGCGGCCTGCTCGAGGCGCGGCTGCTCGTCGCGTCGGCGCTCGGCATGGGCATCATGACGCTCAGCCTCGTGCTCTACGCCGAGGACCTCCTCGCGGAGGGCGGCGAGCACGGGCTCGAGCAGCTCGGCGGCCTCGGTCGCGCGGCGCTCGCGGCGCTCGCGCTGCCGGTGCTCGCGCTGCTCGGCGGACCCATGCTGCGCGGCGCGTGGGCGGACCTGGCCGGCGGCCGCCTGCGGCTCGACGGGCTCATCGTGATCGCGACGGGCGCGGCCTGGGCGCTCTCGGCCTGGAACGCGTGGCGCGGCGAGGGGCCCGTCTACTTCGAGACGGCGGCCATGGTGCTGCTGCTCGTGACCTTCGGGCGCCGGCTCGAGGCGCACGCGCGGGAGCGGGGGCGGGACGCGGCGGACGCGTTGCGGGAGGCGCTGCCGCTGCGGGCGCATCGGGTGGGGAGGGTGGGGGGGAGGGACGAAGCCGAAGCCGCGACCGAAGCCGAAACCGAATCCGAAGCCGGTGCCGATCGGGGCGCCGGCGTGCTCGGCGACGTCTCCCCCGACGCGCTCCGGGTCGGGGACGTCGTGCGCGTGCTGCCCGGGGAGGCCGTGCCCGCCGACGGGGTCGTGCTCCGCGGGCGGAGCGAGCTCACCGCGGCGATGGTCACGGGCGAGCAGGCGCCGCGGCCCGTGGGGCCCGGCGACGCCGCGCCCGCCGGCGCGACGAACGGCGCCTCGCCGCTCGAGCTGCGCGTCGAGCACGCCGCCGACGAGGGCACGCTCGGCCGGCTGCGCGCGCTGCTCGACGCGCCCCTCGACGGGACGCGCGCGATCCGCGCCGCGGACCGGCTCGCGGGCGTGCTCGTCGTGCTCGCCGGCGCGCTCGCGCTCGGCGCGGGGCTCGTCGCGGGCCTCGCGGGCGGCACGAGCGCCGGGCTGCGCACCGCGTTGAGCGTGCTGCTCGTCGCGTGCCCGTGCGCGCTCGGGCTCGCCACGCCGCTCGCGTACCGCGCGTTGCGCGCCGCCCTCGCGCGCCGCGGCCTCCTCGCGCGCCGCGCCTCCGCGCTCGAGGCGGCGGCGGCCGTCGACACGGTCGTGCTCGACAAGACGGGCACGCTCACCGAGCCGCACGGGAGCTGGCGGCCCGCCGTCGTGCTGCCGCCGGGCGTCGCCGCACGTGCGGCGGCGGTCGTCGTGCGCAGCGGTCACGCGCTCGCCGCGTCGTTCGAGGAGCAGGTCGTCGACGGCGTCGACGCGACGGACGTGCGCGCGTTGCCGGGCCGCGGCGTGCAGGGCGTCGTCGACGGCGTGGCCGTGTCCGTCGGCTCGCCGCGCTGGCTGGACGCCGAGGGCGCGCGCTGGTCGTCCGCGAGCGCCGCCGCGCGCGCGGACGTCGAGGCCGCGGGCGGCACGCTCGTCGCCGTCGCGGAGGACGGCGTGGTCACGGGGCTGGGCGTCGTCGAGGCGCGGCTGCGCCCCGGCGCGGCCGAGGCGATCGCCGCGCTCTCCGCGCTCGGCGTCGAGGCGACCATCCTCTCGGGCGACCGCGCGCCCGCCGTGCGCGAGATCGCGGAGGCGCTCGGCATCCCCGGCGAGGGCGACCTGCTCCCCGAGGAGAAGACCGCGCGCATCGAGGCGCGGCGCGCGGCCGGGCGGCGCGTCCTCATGGTGGGCGACGGCATGAACGACGCGCCCGCGCTGCGCGCCGCCGACCTGGGCCTCGCGCTCGGCAGCGGCACGGCGCTCGCGCGCGACCACGCGGACGTCGAGCTCGTCGGCGACGACCTGCGCGCGGTGCCCGTGCTCGTCGAGGGCGCCCGCGCGCTGCGCCTCGTCGTGCGCGGCAACCTCGCGTGGACCGTCGCC
>JAUIEF010000165.1 GCA_030428785.1 bacterium | reverse complement strand
GGTCGCGGCCGAGCAGCTTCCGGCGAGCACGACCGCCGGTCCGCCGACGGCCGGCAGCGGCGCCGGCGCGCTCTCGCTCGCGAGGCCGGCGGCGATCAGCGCCCGGGCGAGCCCGTGGCCGAGGCCGGGACATCGGCGGTTGGGTCGCCGCGGCGCCTCGGCCGACGCCGCCCGCTCCGCCGCCCCGCGCGCGTCCGCCTCGCGCTCGGCGGCCGCCTCGGCCGACCACCAGAACCACACCGACGCGAGGAGGCCGAGCGTGATCGCGCCCGCCAGCCCCAGCGCGAGGCTGCGCGTGCGCCGCGCCGCCGCCGCGTCGACGCGTGCATCGTGCGCCCGCGCCTCGACGGCGGCGAGGTGGTCGTGCACGGTCCGCGCGACCTCCTCCGCGGAGCGCGGACGCTCGGCGGGGTCGGGTCGCAGGCAGCGGTCCGCGAGGTCCAGCAGCGTCTCGTCGGCGCCGCTCGCCGCGAGCAGGGCGCGCGCCTCGCGCTGGTCGCCCGACGCGGCACGCTCGAGCACCTCGAGCAGCGAGTCGCCGGTGTACGGGGGGCGGCCCGTCAGGATCTCGCAGAGCACGGCGCCCAGCGCGAACACGTCGCTCCGCTCGTCCATGGCCGAGACGTCGCCCCGCGCCTGCTCCGGCGGCATGTAGCTCGGCGTGCCCATGACCGAGCCCTCGAGCGACTGCGACCCGTCGCCGCGCGAGCGGATCGTCTCCACGAGGTCGACGGGCCGCTCGCCCGCGTCGCGCGGCGCGTCCTCCGCCTCGCCGTCCGGCGCGAGGACCTTGCTCATGCCCCAGTCGACGACCTGCACCTCGCCGAAGGAGCCGATCATGATGTTCGCGGGCTTGAGGTCGCGGTGCACGACGCCGCGCGCGTGCGCGTAGGCCATCGTCTGGCACACGTCCTCGAAGATCGCGAGGAAGCTGCCGCGGTCGGCCGCGGGCGACTCCCGCGCGGCGAGCCGCGTCGCGAGCGTCTCGCCCTTCACGAGCTTCATGGTGAAGAACGGCCGGCCGCCCGACATGCCCAGGTCGTACACGGGCACGATGCCCGGGTGCTGGAGCTGCCCGCCGACCTGCGCCTCCTCCACGAAGCGGTGCAGGACCGTCGGGTCCGCGCCGTGCTCCTCGTGCAGGAACTTCATCGCGACGTCGCGGCCGAGCTCCCGGTCGAGACCCCGCATGACGGCGCCGACCCCGCCGCGCCCGAGCTCGCCGCGCACGACGTACTTGCCGACGGCCCGCGGCGTGCCCGGCTCGGCGGACGGCGACGGGGCGCCGCCGCTCTCCCGCAGGACGATCCCCGGCCGGGATCCGAGGAGCGCGCCCAGTCGATCGAGCACGCTCGGGGTCTCGTCGTCGGGGCCGTCCGGCCCGCCTCCGTGACGCGGCGCCGCGTCGTCCATGTGTCGCTCCCGTGCGTCGGTGGAGCCGTCGATGCCGCGCGGGTCGGGCTCCCGTGCGGTTCGCCCTCGACGGCGTCGCGCCGCGCATCCTCTCACGGCGCGGCGGTTCGCGCAGCGCCTCGCCGGCACCCGCCTGCACATGGACCTTCCTCGAGCGGCTCGCGGCCGTCGCGCAGCCGCCGCGCGCGCACCCGGTGACGTGTCACGGCGTGCGATCTCCGCCGCGCCCGTCTCCGCACGCCCGCTCTCCCAGGGTCCACGGGAACGCGACGCAACTCGCCGGCGGTGGCCGGACACCAAACCTCCAGCCCGACGTCGTGGCCCCACGACTCATCCTTCGGAGACAAGCACATGAAGACCTACCAGGCTCGGAATCCGTACAGACACACCCTGACGTGGGGCCTGCTGCTCTGGCTCGCGGGCGGCGCGCACGCCCAGGCGATGGGTGGCCCCGGCGGCGGTGGCGGCCCCATCCAGGTCGACCCGAACATCCTGGTGATCGTCCTCGACGACGTCGGCACCGACCAGCTCTCGTTCTACGAGCACTCCGACTTCCTCGACACGGACCCCGACAAGGCCTACGCGGAGACGCCCACCCTCGAAGGCCTGGCGCTGGACTCCCGGGGCATGTTCTTCACCAACTTCTTCTCGCACCCGGTGTGCACGCCGGCGCGGGCGAGCCTGCTGTCCGGACGGCACCCGTTCCGGCACGCCCTCGGCGGCGCCATCAACCAGCCGGACCCGGGTGATCCGCCCTCGCTGGTCTGTCCGGAGCCGTGCGAGGACCAGTTCCTCGGCTTCGACGACGTCACCGGCCAGTCGATGGGCTGCTCCAAGATGGACGACAACGAGGTGTTCGTGTCCGAGCTGCTCAAGCAGGGCCGTCCGGGCGAGCCGAAGCAGTACCGGACCGGCGCGTTCGGCAAGTGGCACGTCGGCTACCGCAGCGACCTGGCCCCGCCGTGCACGGGCAACACTCCCACGAGCCTGGACACACACGCCGTCGACAACGGTTTCGACCGCTTCTACGGGACCATGGGGAACCCCATGCCCGGGGTCCTCAGCGTGCCCGGGAGCTACCCCGAGGACCACTACGTCTGGCGCAAGGTGAAGCACAACGCCGGGGGCAACCCGGTGGTGGTCTACCCCAACGTGCCCGGGACCCCGCCCGACTCCGTCGGCATCTGGAGCGCCGTCGACGTCACCACGGACGCGGCCCAGTGGATCAACGGTGGCAACAAGCCCTTCTTCGCCTACGTCTGCTACAACCCGCCGCACAACCCGTGGCAGCTTCCTCCCGCGGGCCTCGTCTCGGACGAGACCTTTGATGACGTGGAAGACATGGACGGCTCCTACGTGCAGGGCGCGCTCGCCGGAGAGGGCGCCCCGCGCGAGAAGCTGGCGCTCTACACGCGGGCCATGCTCGAGTCCGTGGACCACGAGATCGGGCGCCTGTTCTCGCTCATGGATCCGCTGGTGCTGGCGAACACCTGGGTGTTCGTGGTCGCCGACAACGGCACCTCCAAGATGGCCATCCTCGGTGAGGACGCGGCGCAGACCACGCTGCGCGGCGAGCACGGCAAGGCCACCGTGTACAACTTCGGTGTGCGCGTGCCGCTCATCGTGCGGGGGCCGCAGGTGCCCATCGAGAGCTCGCAGGCGCTGGCCGACCACCGCTCCGACGCCCTCGTGTCCATCGTCGACCTGTGGCAGACCATCGGTGACCTGACCGACGCCGACGCGGCCACGGCCCAGGCCGCGCTGAGCTTCCCCATGAGCGCGGCGAACCCCGGGCTCATGATCGACCCGAACGTCGACTCCCAGAGCTTCATCCAGGTGCTCCTGGACCGGGACGAGGACGGGCGCGACCTCGCCTTCTCACAGCGCTTCGTCCGCAACGGCTGGTACTGCGGTCAGTTCGACGGGCCGTCCACGATGAACGGGACGCAGCGGGCGTGCTACGCCGCCAACAACGTGCCCGTCACCTTGTCCAGCTTCAGCAACTGCGGGCTCGGTGGGCACAGCCCGCGCTGGGTCACCGTGAACCAGCGCTGCATCGTGGACGTCGTCGCCGGCCTCCGGTACATCCGCCGGCAGACCGGTGGCAACTGCCCCACCTACGAGGAGGAGCTCTACGCCCTCGGAGATCAGGAGGAGCTGACCGACCTGCTCAGCGGGGCGAACCCGCCGACGGTGCCGCAGAACATGATGGATGCGATGAACGCCCACGGGGGGTGGTAGGACGCGCGGCCGGGGCGGGCGCGGAGAGGCGCCCGCCCCGGGGCCCTCCCGGAAATCCCGCTTGACCCTCACGTCGCGTGAGGGCGCAGGATGTCCCGCGGAGGACACGACATGAAGGACGACGTCCGCTGGAAGGTCGGTGAGGTGGCGCGCATCGCGCGGGTCACGATCCGCACCCTGCACCACTACGACGAGATCGGGCTGCTGCGCCCGTCGCACCGGGCCAAGGGCGAGTACCGGCTGTACGGCCGCGCCGACCTGGAACGCCTGCAGCAGATCCGGCTGTACCGCGACCTCGGCCTGCCGCTCGAGGAGATCCGCGCGGTGCTCGACGACCCGGACTTCGACCGCGTCGACGCCCTCCGCCGGCACCGGGCGCGCCTCGAGGAGAAGCGCGACGAGACCGACCGGCTCATCAAGACGCTGGACCGCATGATGCAAGGAGACGAGACGATGACCGCGGAAGACCTCTTCGACGGGTTCGACCAGGAAGCCATGGAACGCGAGGCCGGCGAGCGCTGGGGCGACAGCCCGGCGTGGAAGACCTCGCAGCAGCGCAAGCAGCGCTACAGCAAGGAGCTCACCGGGGCGATCCAGGCCGAGCACGAGCAGCTCCTGCGCGACTTCGCGGACTGCATGGCGGCCGGGCACGGGCCGGATTCCGCCGAGGCCCGCGCGCTCGCCGAACGCGCCCGCCTGCACATCGACCGCTGGTGGTACCCGCTCTCGAAGGAGGCGCACGTGCAGCTCGCGCAGCTCTACGTCTGCGACCCCCGCTTCGAGAAGACCTACGAGACCGTCGCCGAGGGCCTCGCGCGCTACGTCGTCGACGCGGTGACGGCGAACGCCGCGGCGTGACTCGGCGCGGTCGTCACGTCCCGCGCACGTCTCCGAAGAGCCGGATCTGAAGGCGGTCGCCGAAGCGGAAGCCGTGCGTCGCGCAGGCGTCGAGGATCCACGGCGCGCGCTCGTCGAGCTCCTCGACGGTGCGACCCTCCGGCATGAGGAACACGCGGTCCGGGTCCGGCTCGTGGAGCTCCTCGAGCACGCGGAGCACCTCGTCGAGGTCCGGCGGTCTCGAGACGACGAACTTCAGCTGCCAGGGGCCCGCGTCCATCATGCGCCGCACGACGTCCGGCGCGTGCCGCGTCGCCTCGTGCTTCACGCGCCAGGCCGCGTCGTCCGGCGTGGAGTTCGCGAGCTTCGGGCTGATGGACCAGAGGTCGAGGGCGAGCCGCTCGTAGACGGTCCCGGCCGTCTCGACCGTGACGTGCACGCCCTCCGCGACGAGCAGCGCCGCGAGCTCCCGGACGCCCTTCGCGACGAGCGGCTCGCCGCCCGTGATGACCGCGTGCCGCGTCGCGCCGTCCGCCGTCGCCCTCCGGACGAGGTCCTCGACGGCCACGCGCTCGCCCTCCGGCGACCACGACGCGTAGGGCGTGTCGCACCACGCGCAGCGCAGGTTGCAGCCGCTCGTCCGCACGAAGAAGGACGGCGTCCCCGCGAGCAGACCCTCGCCCTGCACGGAACGGAAGACCTCGGCGACGTGGATCTGGGTCATGGCGATGGGGGGCGGCCGCGGCGCGCCGGCCGGACGGACCGACCGCGTGACACTACCAGACGCCGCGATCTGTTAGCGTTCCCCCCGACGCACCCTTGACGGAGACCCGCCGTGGCCCTCGCGCTCCCGCTCGTCGTCGGCCTGCTGCTCGGCGCCCTCGCGCCCCCCGCGGTCGCCGCCCCGCTCGGCCCCGCACCGCTCGCGGCGACCCCCGCCGCCCAGGACGCCCCCGCGGCGACGACCCCGCCCGCCGACGGCTGGACGCCCGCCGCCGCGCCGCCCTCCGGCTTCGACCGGACGTGGGCCGCGGACACGACCCTCGAGCACCTCCGCGCCCTCATCGCGATCGACACGACGAACGGCGCCCGCCCCGACGCGACCTCGACGCTGCCCAACGGCAACGAGCTCGCGACGGCCCGCTGGTTCGAGGCGCAGCTCCGCGGCCTCGACGGCGTGGAGACCCACGTGCTCGACGCGGGCGAGGGGCGCGCGAACTTCGTCGCCCGCCTGCGCGCCGTCGACCCCGTGGCGCGGCCCGTGCTCGTCATGGGGCACATGGACGTCGTGGGCGCCGACCCGGGGCGCTGGACGACGCCGCCCTTCGAGGCGACGCTCCTCGACGGCTACGTGTACGGCCGCGGCGCGATCGACTGCAAGGGCCCGCTGTCCGCGGAGCTCACCGCGCTCAAGGCGCTCGCGAAGCGCCGCGCGCAGCTCAAGCGCGACATCGTGTTCCTCGCGACGGCCGCGGAGGAGGGCGGCCCGAACGTCGGCATCGACCGCGTGCTCGCGCAGCACCGCGACCTGCTCGGGCAGCCGGAGTTCGCGCTCAACGAGGGCGGCCGCGTGCGCATGGACGGCGGGCGCGTGCGCTCGGTGAACATCCAGACCACGGAGAAGGTGGCGTACAGCGTCGTCGCGACGGCCACGGGGCCGGGCGGCCACGGCTCCGTGCCGCTGCCCGACAACGCGCTCGCCGCGCTGGCCCGCGCCGTCGCGCGCGTGCACGAGTGGCGCGCGCCGGTCGTCCTCAACGCGACGACGAGGCTCTTCTTCGAGCGGCAGGCCGCGGTCGAGTCCGACCCGCTGCTGCGCGCGGCCATGGAGGCGCTCGTGGCGGCGACGCCGGGCACGCGGGACTTCGACCGCGCCGCGGAGGTGCTCTCCGAGGCGCCGCACTACTCGGCGGTCATGCGCACGGGGCAGTCGCTCACGCGGCTCGACGGCGGCTTCCGCAACAACGTCATCCCCTCGGACGGCACCGCCGTGTTCAACGTGCGCGTGCTGCCCGACGACGACATCGAGGCTGTCGTCGCGGAGATGAACCGCGTGGGCGGCGAGCCGTCGGTCGTCTTCGCGCTCGACGGCAGGCCGCGCACCGCGCCGCCCGGCTCGCCCGTGGAGACCGCGCTGTTCCGCGCCATGGAGGAGGCCGCGCGGACCATGGTGCCGGACGTCGTCGTCGTCCCGTTCATGTCGACGGGCGGCACGGACGGCGCGGCCCTCCGCGCGGTGGGCATCCCGACCTACGGCATCCTGCCGATCCCCATGCCGCTCGAGGACGAGCTCCGCATGCACGGCGACGACGAGCGCGCGCCCGTGCGCGGCCTCGGCTGGGCGGCGGAGTACGTCTACCGCGTGCTGCTGGGCGTCGCCGGCTGACGCGCGGCGCGCGGCGCGGGTTGAACCGCGCACCCGGCGCCCGGGTTGCGGCGCGCGTCGCGTCCCCGTGACGCGGCGTCGCGCCGTGCGACGACCGACGCGGCGTCGCGCAACCCGCCCGCGGGTCTCCTGTTCGAGGGGCCGCGACGCGCGCCGAGGTCCGGGCGCTCGTGACCCGCGCGTCGCGCGACCCCGAAGACGGGAGGTCCCGCCGTGGGAACTGGTAGAAGAGGTCCGTACCCCCGTTCGACGCTCCGCACGCTCGTGCTCGGCGTCGCCCTCGCGCTCGGCGTGCACGCCGTCGCCGACGCGCAGCAGGCCGCGCCGACCGCGCTCTCCGTGAGCGCCGCCGCCGCGCCCGTCGTCCCCGTCGCGCCGCCGCAACAGGTCGTCGTCGCGTCGGACGACCTCGCGCGCCGCTTCGCGCGCACCGTCGTCGTGCCGCAGCGGCAGGCGTTCCGGCTCGCACCCGACAGCCAGCCCGTGAACCTCGAGCGCGTCGACGTCTGGGCGACGATCCTCGGCCGTCAGGCCACGACGACGCTCGCCGTGCGCGTGAGCAACGGCGGCACGCGCCCCGAGGAGGCCGAGCTGCTCCTGCCCGTGCCGGCCGGCGCCGTCATCCGCGAGTTCCGCTTCGACGGCGCGGCGCCCGACGACGTCACCGCGCGCCTCCTCGAGCGCGACGACGCCCGCGGCCTCTACGAGGACATCGTGCGCCGCATGCGCGACCCCGCGCTGCTCGAGTTCGCCGGGCGCAGCTTCATCCGGTCGAGCGTGTTCCCCGTCGCGCCGGGCGGCCACCAGGTGGTCACCGTGACCTACGAGGAGGTGCTGCCCGCCGACGGCCCGCGCGTCGACTACCTGCTCCCGCGCAGCAGCAGCCCGCACGCGGCGTGGACGCCGTGGGACGTCCAGGTGCGCATCCAGGGCGACGCGCCGGTCACGAGCGTCTACTCGCCGAGCCACCGCGTGACGACGGAGCGCCTCGACGAGCGGCGCGTCTACGTCGACGCCGGCGACGCCGCGGACGGCAAGCCCGGCGCGGCGCTCGGCGACCTGCGCCTCTCGTACGTCGCGACGGAGGCCGAGGCCGCGATGACCTTCCTCTCCGTGCCCGACGAGGACGTCGGCGGCGGCTGGTTCCTCCTGCTCGCCGACCTGCCGTCCGCCATGCTGCGCTCCGCCACCGCCGAGCTGCCGCGCGACGTCACGCTCGTGCTCGACCGCTCCGGCAGCATGCGCGGCGAGAAGTTCGAGCAGGCGCGCGAGGCGGCGCTCCAGGTCATCGCGGGGCTGTCCGAGGACGACACCTTCGACGTCGTCGACTACGCGGCGGACGTCGCGCGCTTCGCCGCCGGCGCCGTGCGCCGCACGCCCGAGTCGCTCGCGGAGGCGGAGGCGTACCTCGCCCGGCTCGTGCCCACCGGCGGCACGAACCTCCACGGCGCGCTCCTCGAGGCGCTCCGCCGGCCGACGCCCGAGGGCGCGCTGTCGGTGGTGCTCTTCCTCACGGACGGCGTGCCCACGGAGGGCGTCACCGACGAGGCGCGCATCCTCGAGGAGGCCGTCGCGGCGAACGGCGCGGGGCGGCGCGTCTTCACCTTCGGCGTCGGCTACGACGTGAACGCGCCGCTGCTCGACGCGGTCGCGGAGGGCTCGCGCGCGCGGTCCGCGTACGTCGCGCCCGAGGAGGACGTCGAGGTCGAGGTGGGGCGCGTGTTCCGGCGGCTCACGGGGCCCGTGTTCGAGACGCCGCGGCTCGTCGCGACCGCGCCCGACGGCACGCCGCGCCCCGACGCGCTGCGCGAGCTGCAGCCCGCCGACCTCCCGGACGTCTACGAGGGCGACCAGCTCGTCGCGCTCGGCATGTACTCCGGGACGGAGTCGGTGCACGTGCGGCTCGAGGGCACGCTCGGCACGGAGGCGCGGCACGTCGACGCGGTGTTCGACCCGTCGCACGGCGCGCCGGACAACGGCTTCGTGTCGCGCCTCTGGGCGAGCCGCAAGACGGGCGCGCTCATCGAGGAGGTGCGTCGCGCCGGCGCCGGCCCCGCGACGGCGCACGACCCGCGGCTCGCCGAGCTCGTCGCGGAGATCGTCGCGCTCTCGACGGAGTTCGGCATCCTCACCGAGTACACGTCCTTCCTCGCGCTCGAGGGGACGGACCTCGACGCGCTCGGGGCGCTGCACTCCCAGGCGCGGACGGAGCTCACGCAGCGCGTGCAGAACGTCCGGTCGGGGCGGCACGCCGTGAACCAGGCGGTGAACCTGCGCGTCGCGCGGCAGCGCCGGAACCTCGCCGGGGCGACGCGCTACCGCGACGCGCAGGGTCGGGCCGTGTCGATCGAGGGCGTGCGCGAGGTGAACGGGCGCGCGTTCTTCCGGCGCGCCGGGCGCTGGGTGGCGGCGGAGGTCGCGCGGCAGCGGCGCCAGCGCGCGCACCGCGAGGCGCGGGCGGAGGGCGACCCCGTCGCCGCGCCGTCGGAGGGCGGCTCGGCCGACGGCGCCGGCTCAGCCGTCGCGGGCGCACCTCCCGCCGGGAGCGCCGCGGCGCCAGGCGGCGACGCGCCGGCCGCCGGCAGCGACCGCACGGTGATCTTCGGCACGCCCGAGTACTTCGAGCTCGTGCAGCGGCTCGCGGAGACCGGGTCGCAGCGCGCGCTCTCGGTGCGCGGCGAGCTGCAGATCGTCGTCGACGGGGAGATCGTGCTCGTGCTGCCCGAGCAGCAGTAGTCCCGGCGCCGCCGGTCGCGGCTACCGCCCGACGACCGTGAGCGGCACGCGCTCGGGCGGGTCGCCCTGCGCCTCGAACCAGTCCACGTACTCGTCGACCGGCGCGATCTCGAGGACGTACGCGCCGGGCTCGAGCGCCGGCAGCTCGAGCTCCCACGTGCTCGCGCCGCCGGGCGGCACCTCCTCGTCGCGGTAGCCCGTGCGCTCGCGCGCGGCGACCCTGCCGTCCGCGCGGAGCACGCGCACCTCGACGTGCACGCCGGACTCGCGGTCGGCGCGGTGCCGCCACGGCGCGCGGCTCTCGTTGACGAGCCGGAACGCGAGCCCGACCGGCTCGCCCGCCGGCACGGGGCCCGTCGGCCGCAGGACCTCGGCGCGCGCGCGGTAGAACGCGGGCACGTAGCCGTCGTCGGCCCACGCGAGGAGGCGCTCCCGCGAGTGCGGCTCGCCGCGCGCCGCGAGCCAGCCCTCGTAGTCGTCGAGCGCCTGCGGCAGCGACGAGCCGGAGAGCGCCTGCACGTAGCCGTAGCGCGCGCCGAACTGCCCGCGCGCCTCCTCGAGCGGCCGCCCCTCGAGCAGGAGCACGACCGCCGACGCGAGCCCGCTGCGCTCGACGCCCGCCTCGCAGTGGAGCAGCACCGGGCGCTCCGCGTCGGCGAGCACGTGCACGAGGTCGCGCAGCACGTCGGGCGCCGGGAGGCTCTGCCCGCTGAGCGGCACGCTCCGGTGCGCGAGCCCGCGCCCGGCGGCCGTGGCGCGCTCCGCCTCGAGCCACGCCTCGTCGTCCTCCGCCCGCCGCAGGTTCACGACGGTGCGCAGGTCGAGCTCGTCCGCGAGCCGCGCGATCTCCTCGGGCGCGGGCTGCGCCGCGCGCCAGACCCGCCCGGGCACGACCGCGTGGAGGTTCAGCCCGAACGCGACGGGCGCGAGCCACCACGTGAACACGCCGAGCAGCACGACGACCCCGGCGACGACGAGTCGGGCTCTCACCCCCGCACCTCGAGCTCGGCGCCCGCGCGCGCGAGCGTCTGCTCCTGGCGGTTGCCGCCGACGTCGGTCGTGACGAGCACCGCGCGGCCCGGCGCCTCGACGAGCACGCCGATGCCCTCGTTGTCCCGCACGGTGCAGTCGTCGAGGACGACCCGCCCGTCGAAGTCCACCTGCACGCCGTGGCCCGTGTTGCGGCGGACCGTGCAGTCGTCGAGCCGCGGGGCCGCGCCGCGCCGCACGAGCACGCCGCCGCCGGCGTTGTCCTGCACGAGGCAACGCACGAGGGTCGCCTTGCCGTCCTGGTCGGCGTGCACGCCCCAGCCGCCGTTCGCCTCGACGCGCACGTCCTGGAAGCTGCCCGCGCCGCCGCGCGTGACCCAGAGGCCGTCGCCCTCGTTGTCGCGGAGCTGCACGTGGTGCACGCGCGGCGCGCCGCCCGCCGAGACCGTGATGCCGACGCCGCCGTGGCCGCTCAGCTCGCAGCGCAGGAGCTCGCCCGTCGTGTCGAAGCCGCTCACGACGACGCCCGCGCCGCCGCCGCCGCGCAGCACGCAGTCGACGAAGCGCGTGGACGCCGCGTCCGCGAGCACGACCTGCGCCCAGCGGTTCCGGTCCTCCGTGTAGCTGCCGTTGGCGATGAGCTTGCAGTCCTCGAAGAGGCCGCCCGCGCCGAGCCACGCGAAGACGCCGTTCTCGCCGGCCTCGCGGATCGTCGTGCCGCGGAACACGGGCTCCGCGCCGTCCGTGAGGAACACGTTGTAGAAGACGCTGCCCGTGATCTCGCAGTCCTCGAGGAGCGGCGCGGCGGCGTTCACGAGCAGGCCGTGACCCAGCGCGTTCTCGACGAGGCAGGAACGGAAGGTCGGCGAGCTGCGGTCCTCGACGAGCACGAGCCCCGTGAGGATGTGGTGGTCCGTGCCGTCGCGGATGGGCGTCGCGATGTGCTCGCGCGTCATGCCGCCGGCGTGGTGGTCCGCCTCCATGGGCGTGCCGGAGACCGTGCAGTGCGTGAGCGTCCCGCGCGCGCCGTCGGACACGCGCACGCCCGGCAGGCCGCCCGGCGCGCGGATCGTCACGCCCGTGAGCCGCGCCGGCGCGCCGCCCGCGAGGTGCACGCCCGCCTCGGTGTTCGACCAGAGGAAGCCGCCGTCGACGTCGCACCCGCCCGGGCCCGACACGAGCAGGCCCGTGCCGTTGTAGGCGAAGCGTCCGTCGCGCGAGCGCAGCGAGCCGCCGTCGACGTGCACGCCGATGCCGTTGCGCGCGAACTCGGTCTCGTAGGCGTCGAGGTGCGCGCCGCCGGAGACGCGCGCGCCGGCGCCGGGCGCCGACGTCACCGCCGACCGCACGAGGCGCGCCGTCGCGCCGCGACGCGAGAGGAGCAGGCCGTCGTCCGCGCGCCCGACGAACACGCAGCGCTCGGCGTCGACGGCGCCGCGCTCCACCGCGACGACCGGCCCGTCCTCCGACCCGTGCACGATGAGGTCGCGCAGGATCGCGCGGTCCGTGCGGACGACGATCGCCGGGCCCGCCGTGCCGTGGATCGACGGCCGCGAGCGCTCCGCCTCGAGGATCACGGGCTTGTCGAGGACGAGGCTGCCGCGGTAGGCGCCGCCCGCGACGCGGATGCGCGCGCCCGTCGGCGCGGCGCGCACGGCGTCGGCGAGCGACGCGAAGTCGCCGCTGCCGTCGGCCGCCACGCGGAGCTCGGCGGTGGGGACGAAGTCCTCGACCTCGGCGGGCACGGGGTCGTCGTCGCCGAAGGGCGTCGTGAGCGCGGGGTCCCCGGCCGCGGAGCCGTCGCCGGCGTCCGCCGTCGCGCCGAGCGCCTCGCCCGGCGTGCCGTCCCGCGTGTCCGTCGTCGACGTGCCGGCCCGCGCGACGCCCGGCGCGCCGGGGGACGCCGCGTCCGCCGGGGTCGCGGCGCCCGGCGCGCCGGCGGT
>JAUIEF010000164.1 GCA_030428785.1 bacterium | reverse complement strand
CGCCCCGGTCACCGCCGCCTCCGCCGCCGCCCTCCTGGATCTCCGCGTCCTTGCGGCCCAGGCGCACGCGACCGAAGTCGTCGATGTTCGTGCACTTCACCTCGATGGGGTCGCCGACCTTGAGCACGTCGTTGACGTTCTTCACGAAGGCGCCGCCCTCGCCCATCTCGCTGATGTGCAGGAGGCCCTCCTTGCCGGGGAAGATCTCGATGAACGCGCCGAAGTCGCGGATCGAGACGACCTTGCCGTTGTAGATCGTGCCGACCTCGGCGTCGCCGGTGATCGCCTCGACCGCCGCGATCGCGCCCTCCATGTCGCCCTCGGGGCCGGACGCGATGTTCACGACGCCGTCGTCGTTCACCTCGATCTTGACGTTGTACTCCGTCTGCAGGCCGCGGATGACCTTGCCGCCCGGACCGATGAGCGCGCCGATCTTCTCGGGGTCGATGGTGCGCGTGGTGATCTGCGGCGCCCAGCGGCTGATGCTGTCGCGGGCGTTGCCGATCGCCTCGTTCATCTTGCCGAGGATGTGCATGCGGCCTTCCTTCGCCTGGGCGAGCGCCCGGCGCAGCAGGTCCGCCGACAGACCCTTGATCTTGATGTCCATCTGCAGCGCGCACACACCGTCCTTCGTGCCGGTGACCTTGAAGTCCATGTCACCGAAGTGGTCCTCGCTGCCGAGGATGTCGCTCAGGATGTAGTGGTCGTCGCCGTCCTCGATGAGGCCCATGGCGATGCCGGCGACCGGCGTGCGCAGCGGGCAGCCGGCGTCGAGCAGCGCGAGGGAGCCGCCGCAGACCGAGGCCATCGACGAGCTGCCGTTGGACTCGAGGATCTCGGACACCACGCGCACGCTGTACGGGAACTCCTCCGGCGCGGGCATGACCATCTGCACGGAGCGCTCGGCCAGGTTGCCGTGGCCCACCTCGCGGCGGCTCGTGCCCATCATGCGGCGCACCTCGCCGACGCAGAACGGCGGGAAGTTGTAGTGCAGCATGAAGCGCTTGCTGTACTCATCCATGAGGCCGTCGACGATCTGCTCGTCGCGCCCCGTGCCGAGCGTCACGCTCACGAGCGCCTGCGTCTCGCCGCGCGTGAAGAGCGCCGAGCCGTGCGTGCGCGGGAGCACGCCGAGCTCGATCTCGATGGGCCGGATCTCGTCGAGCTTGCGGCCGTCGGAGCGCGTGCCCTGCTGGATGATCTGGTTGCGGGCGAGCTCGCCCTCCATGTCGTGGAAGGCCGTCCCGATGAGCTTCTTCGCGGCCTGCTCGTCGGCGGGGTCGACGCCCGCGAGCAGGGCCTCGGTGGCCTCGCTCTCGACCGCCTTCATGGCCGCCTTCTTCTCGTGCTTGCCGGGCGTCTCCATCGCGGCGGCGAAGGCCGCGCGGTGGGACTCCACCTTGGCGACCCACGGGTTCTCGACCGGCTCGGGGACCTCCTGCTTCTCCTTGCCGACCTTGGCCATGAGCTCCTCGCTCATCTCGCAGATCGTCCGGATGGCCTCGTGGCCGAAGAGGATGGCGCCGGCCATGACCTCCTCGTCGAGTTCGAGCGCGCCGGCCTCCACCATGGTGACGGCCTCCTTCGTGCCGCTCACCACGAGGTCCAGCTCGCTCTCCGCCAGCTGCTCGAGCGACGGGTTGAGGACGTACTCGCCGTTGACCCAGCCCACCTTCACGGTGGCGCCCGGGCCCTGGTACGGGATGGTCGAGATGCTCAGCGCGGCCATGGCGGCGCAGCCGGCCAGCGTGCCGGGCTCGTTCTCCCGGTCGTAGCTGAGCACGTTGATGATGATCTGCACCTCGTTGCGGTAGGTCTCCGCGAACATGGGGCGCACGGGGCGGTCGATGGAGCGCGCCACGAGGATCTCGGGATCGCGCGGGCGCATCTCGCGCTTGAAGAAGCCGCCGGGAACCTTGCCCGCGGCGTAGGTCTTCTCCCGGTACTCGACGGTGAGCGGGAAGAAGTCGAGGTCGGGCCGGCCCTTGGCGCTCTGCGCCGTGGCGAGCAGGGCGGTCTCGCCGTACGTCGCGTAGATCGCGCCGTCGGCCTGCTTGGCCATGCGGCCGGTCTCGAGGGTCAGGGTCCGTCCGCCGATCTCGCGGCTGACGGAAACGGGGTTGTTCAGCTTGGTCATGATCTGTCTGTCACTGCGTGCTTGGGAGCCGTGCGCGCGGTCGCGCCCCCGATGGGCGCGAAGTGCACGGCGGATTGGAATCGGCTCGGACGCACCATGGGCGCGGACCCCGAGCCGGGGGAAACGGACCCGGGGCTCACCCCGGGAATGGGGCGCGGCGCGTCCAGGACTCGACTGTCCGACCCGGACGGGTCAGACGTTGGTCCGGACGCCGCGGATCTCCAGCTTCTGCAGGAGGTCCACGTACCCGCTCTCGTTCGTCTTGCGGAGGTACCGCAGGAGCGAGTTGCGCCGGCCGACGAGCTTGAGCAGCCCGCGGCGGGTGTGGTTGTCCTTCTTGTGCGTCTTCAGGTGCTCGGTGAGCCCCCGGATGCGCGAGGTGAGGACGGCGATCTGGACCTCGGTGGAGCCGCAGTCCCGCTCGTGGGTCTGGTACTCCTGGATGATGTCGGCCTTGCCGGCCATCTTCGTGGTCATGCTGCTTCGTTCTTTCCTGCGAGCCGCCGGGGGCGTGACCTCACCAAGGTCGGGTGGCGAAGGGTGGGTCGTCCGGCGGTGGCTGTTTCTCTGGTCCTGGGACGATTTCGGCGGGATCCTAGCAGTCGGCGCCCACGACACGCAATGGGCCGGCCCGCGCGGGTGCGAGGCCCCGGCCCGTGCCCGCCGGCCGGGCCGCCCCGGGGAGGACGGCGCCCGGCCCGGGACGGCACGCCCCGCGGCTCACGACCCCTCCGCCAGGGCCCGCTCGGCGCGCTCCCGCCGACGGCAGGACTCGCATCGACCGCAGGGGATCTCTCCGCCGCGGTAGCAGGACCAGGCGTGCTCCACGGGGGCGCCCAGGGCCAGGCCGGCCTCGAGCAGCTCCCGCTTGGACATGTGGAGCGTGGGCGCCACGACGGCCACCCGGCCCCGGGTCGAGAGCTCGAGCGCGCGGTTGCTGCGCTCCAGGAAGGCCGCCCCGTTGTCGGGGAAGGTCCGCGCCTCCTCGGCGTTGAAGCCGACGACGACGTGCTCCCAGCCCGACCCTTCGGCCACGGCGGCGGCGAGATTGAGGAGCAATCCGTTGCGGTTGGGCACCCAGACGGCGTCCGCGGTGTCCTCGGCCGTCTCGTCGAGGGTCGCGAGCTCCGGCTCGGGGAGGTCGCGGTCGGCGGCGACGAGCGCCGTGCCCGTGACGGCCCCGAGCGCGGGCAGGTCGATCCGGTCGACGGCGATGCCGAGCGCCGCCCCCACGGCCCGCGCGGCCCGCTCCTCGGGAACGGCCGCCTTCTGCCCGTAGTGGACGAAGAGCCCGCGCGCGAGGCGCCCGCCGTCCGCGACGTAGAGCGCGCTCGCCACGGTGGAGTCCAGGCCACCGGAGAGCAGGGCGAGGGCGGGCATGGGGTGCGGTCCGGCGGGGTCCGGGGATCGGGCGCAGCCGTCCTTGTAGCGACGCGAACGCGTTCGGGGAACCGCCGTCCGGGACCCGCCGCCCGCCCGGCGCCGGTTGCCGACTCCGGCGGGCCCCGATACAAAGGCCCCTTCCCCGAACCCTCACGAAGGAACGGTTCCCGTGCGCGCCCTCCCCCCGATCCTGCCCTCGCTGCTCCTGCCGGTCGCCCTCGGCGGCGCCCTCCTCCTCCCCGCCGAGGCGCCCGCCCAGGTCCTCGCGGCGGAGCCGCAGGCGGCCGTCCCGTCCGGCGCCGACGACGCCTGGGACGCGATGAACCGGGCGCTGCTCGGCCTCGACCAGGCGTTCCTCCAGCAGCTCGACCCGGTGCTCTGGCTCGACGTGCGCACGACGGCCCGCGCCGCCCGCGACGACGTCCGGACGGCGCGCGCGGCCGGCGCCCCCGCCGAGCTGTGCCTCGCCGTGCAAGTGACGCTCGACGCGCTCCTCGCGCGCCAGGAGGTCCTCGACCCGCAGTTCACCGGGGACGACGGGTCGGGCGGCAGCCTCGAGCAGGTCGCCGAGGACCTGCTGTTCGTCGAGGGCCGCATCCCGCAGAGCACGCTCGTGCTCGTCGAGACGCTCTTCGAGCTCGAGCGCGACGCCGAGGGCGAGGACGCCCTCGTGCGCGGCCTCATCCAGTGGCCGCGGGACGCGCGCTTCCACGACGCCGCCCGCGCCTGGCGCGACATCCTGCCCGCGCCCGAGCGGATCATCGAGCTGCTCGACACGCGCGTGCGGACGCTCGACAGCTCGGACGCGCAGACGTCCGGCCTCGCGCTCGAGACCATCGGCATGCTCCACGCGACGATGGGCGTCGCCGCGTACGAGGCGCGCGAGTTCGAGGCGGCGGGCATCCACTTCGACCAGGCGGCGGCCGAGCTCCACCGCTCGCGCAGCATGCCGCGCAGCCTCTCGGAGGACGCGGTCGCGACGCAGCGCGCCGACGCCGCGGTGAACGCGGCCATGTCGTTCCTCGGCGCCGCGCAGGAGGTGTGGTTCCAGGACCGCTCGGACCGCGAGCTCGCCGTGCAGCTCATGGAGGCCGCGGAGGAGTCCATCGTCACCGCGATGGGGCTGCGTCCGGACCACGCGCCGACGCTCAACGCAGTGCTCTTCATCGGCGAGACCTGGAAGGACAAGGCCGACGTGGAGAAGGTGACCACCGACGACCTCGCGGACTCGCGCGAGTTCTTCGGCCGCATGGCGGAGCGCTTCGACGTCGCCGACTGGTGGAACAACTACGCGTTCTGGTGCCGCGAGACGGCGCTCGCCGCGGCGGAGGCCGGGAAGAACGAGCTGGCCATGGAGCTCTTCGAGAAGTCGTACCAGGCCTACGAGAAGACCATCGCGCTCGAGCCGGACAACGCCCGCTACGTGAACGACACGGGCCTCATCCTGCTCTACTACCTGGACCGTGACCTGGACCGCGCCGAGGAGCTCTTCAAGCGCGCGTGGGAGCTGGGCGAGGAGGTCTGCGACAACCCGTTCGTGGACGAGGCGGTCGCCGCCGAGAACCTCTCGGCCTACGGCGACGCGATGCTCAACCTCGCGCTCCTCGAGCTCCAGCGCGGCGACCCGGCGAAGGCCAAGGAGATCAACGACCAGCTCCTCGAGCTCTCCCCGGAGCGCTTCGACGCGCGGGCGCTCGCCCAGCGCATCGAGCAGGCGATGTAGTCAGCGCCCGGTGCGCCCGCCCGTGGACCGCGGCTGCTGCTGCGTGCGCGGGTCGATGCGACCGGACTTGTTCGACGGCGCGTAGGCCTCGAGCACCCACTCGGCCCACGCGGTCTCGAAACCGATCGTCGTGAGGTCCCAGCAGTCCTTGAGGATGTCGCGCGCGGGCGCCTCCATCTTGGCCATCTTCATGGCCTTGCCGAACGCCTTGGCGTCCTTCTGCATGAGGAAGTCGACCCAGCTCCAGACGAACTGGTGCTCGCGCGCGGAGAGCGCCTGCGTCGGCTTGGTGCTCACCTCGGGGAAGGGCGGCACCTCCTCGGCGACGACGGCCTTGTAGATGTTCTTGCGCCAGTCGCCGCCGCGCCAGCGCGCCTTGTTGTCGTGCTCTCGGATGCAGAAGGTCGTGCACTGCTCGTCGAAGTCCATCTCGAACCAGTGCGCGAGGCCGGCGTCCATCCAGCCGTACTTGTCGTTGAGCCACGGCGGGTTGAGGCCGCGGTTGCCCACCGTGAACCAGTGGATGTCGCGGTACACGGACGTGAGCTGGTGGATCGTGCTGTGGATCCAGTGGCGGTGGAAGTCCTCGTCCGACGGGTGTTCGGACTTCGCGCGCCAGGACACGACGACCGACTCCTTGTCCGCGCCGCCGGCGCGCTTCACGGTGCCGACACCCTGCAGGCCCGCGTAGACCGGGCCCGCCTTGAGCGCCTCGCGCTCCTTCTCGAGCGCGTAGTACCAGTGCTTGTTGCGCATATTCTGGCGGTCCTCGATGCCGAACAGCGTCTGGAACTTCGCGTAGAGCTCCTCGAGCCGCTTCGCGTAGAGGTGCGCCGCGTCGTGCATGCGGTACGACTTCCGGTCGACCGAGATCTTGGGGATGTTCCAGCTCACGACGAAGTGCGTCGTCTCGACGTGCGCCATCTCCGTGTCGAGGAACTCGTCGACCTGGCGGCGCTCGGCGAGCCACTCCTGCTTCTTCGCGGCGATGGCGTCCCACTCGGCCTGCGCCTTCTCCTGCACCGACGGCGTCTTGCAGCGCTGGCACGGCTCCCAGTCCATGGCCATGTCGTCGGACTCGATGGCGTCCGCGCAGTTCAGGACCTCCCAGGTCGGGCCGCGCTCGTACTCGACCTCGAACTTTCCGTTCACCTCGAGCTCGACCTTGCCGGAGGTCTCGCAGTTGCCGCAGAGCTGCTCGCCGGGGAGCTGCGCCGGGACGGCGGGGGCCAGGAGGGCGAGCGCGAGCAGCAGCGTCCGGGAACGGGTCACGGGCGGTCTCCGGGGAGCACGGAGGAGGACGGGCCGGGCGTCGGGCGCCCGGGGCGGCGCGAACGGCCGGCGGGAGACGAACGCTCGACTATAGCAGCGCGGGCCGGTCGTCGTGACGCTGCCAGACCACCGCCCCGTCCTTCACGACGGCCGTCACGGGGTTCCAGCCCATCTGGTACCCGAGGAACAGGTGGTTCGGCACGTCGAGCACGGCGAGGTCGCCCAAGGCCCCCGGCTGGATGCGGCCGCGCACGCCCGGCAGGCCCAGCGTCTCGGCGGCGTTGCGCGTCGCGGCGGTGATCGCCTCGGCGACGGTCATGTCGAGCAGGCCGCACGCGAGCGCGATGATCTCCACCATGGACGGGATGTAGGAGGTCCCCGGGTTGAAGTCCGTGGCGAGCGCGACGGGCAGCCCGGCCTCGATGAGCCTGCGCGCCGGCGCGACCTCGCGGATGCGCAGGCTGAAGCACGTGCCGGGGAGGAGCACCGGCGTCGTGCCGCCGGCGACGAGCGCCTCGATGCCCGCGTCGGAGATCTTCACGAGGTGGTCGGCGGTCTGCGCGCCGAGCTCGCCCGCCAGCTCGGACGCCCCCACCGGCGCGAGCTCGTCGGCGTGGACGCGCAGCGCGAGACCGAGCGCCTTCGCCGCCTCGAGCACGGCGCGCGCCTCGTCGACGGTGAACGCGCCCTCGTCGCAGAAGACGTCGGCGGACCGCGCGAGCCCGCGCTCCTGCACCGTCGGCAGGATCTTGGAGGTCACGAGCTCCACGTACGCCTCGCGGTGCTCCGCGAACTCGGGCGGCACCTGGTGCGCGGCGAGGCACGTCCGGTCGATGTCGATGGGCCGCGTCGCGTCGGCGTCCGCGAGCAGCTCGAGCGCGAGCACCTCGCTCTCGAGGTCGAGGCCGTAGCCGCTCTTGGCCTCGATGGAGGTCGTCCCGCACATGACGAGCCGGTCGAGCCGGTCCGTGAGCAGCTTGCCGAGCGTCTCGCGCGGCGTGTCGCGGAGCGCGCGCACGGACGAGAAGATGCCGCCGCCCGCGCGCGTGATGTCCTGGTAGGTGCCGCCGCGGGCGCGCAGGTCGAACTCGGCCTCGCGGGTCGTCGCGAAGACGGGGTGGGTGTGCGGATCGCAGAAGCCGGGGAGCACGACGCCGCCGCGCGCCGAGAGCTCGCGCTCCGCCTCGTAGGTCGCGTGGAGCTCCTCGCCGGGGCCCACGGCCACGACGAGGCCGTCGCGGAGCGCCACGGCGACGGCCACGACGAGGCCGTCGCGGAGCGCCACGGCGCCGTCCGGGACGACGTGCAGCTCGTCGAGGGCGGCGCCGACGGCCGGGCCGTCACCGGCGACGGTGACGACCTCGGAGGCCTCGTCCACGATGAGGTCGACCTGTTCCTTCATGCGTCCCTCGCGCGCTCCGTGCCCGGGCCCCCGGATGTCCGCCACGGCGTCGCCGCCGTTCCGCCGGGGTCGGCAGGCGTTATACTCGACCCCGCGGCGCGGGACGCTCCCGGCGCCGCCGCCACCGGCGGGCGACGCTCGCCTGGGACCTCACCGGACACCCTGGAACCCCCACCTCCCTCTTCGGTTCTCGGCAGCCTCACCGCCGGCTCGCCCGTCGTGTGGTGGACGCTGTCCCTGGGTGTCCTGTCGTTCGTGCTGGCCACCGTGGAGCACGGCTGGCGGCGGCTCTCGCGCACGCGCATCGCCGAGACGGCCTCGGGTCCGGAGTCGCGGTCCCGCCTCGAGCGCATGCTCGAGCAGGGCGACCGCGTCGAGGACGCGCTCATCGTCATGCGCGTCGGGTCGCAGGTCTCGCTCGTCTCGCTGCTCGTGATCCTCGCGCAGGACCTGCTCGGCGACGGCGACCGCCCGGCGGGTCTCACGACGGCCGTCGTCGGCGCGGCGATCGTCTCCTTCCTCTGGATCACGCTCTTCTGCCGCGTGCTCCCGGGCGAGATGACCGCCAAGCGTCTCGAGGCCTTCGTCCGCAGCACGATGCCCGTGCTCGTCGCCTTCGCGTACGTCTTCGGGCCGCCCATCGACCTCTTCCGGCGCATGGCGCGGCGCGCGACCGGCCACACGCAGGAGGTCGGCGCCGAGCTCTACCAGGACGAGATCAAGAGCCAGCTCGAGGAGGGCGAGCGCGAGGGGCACCTGGGCGGCGAGCAGGCCGACATGATCGAGGCCGTGCTCGAGCTGCGCACCACCGAGGTGCACCACCTCATGACGCCGCGCACCGAGATCGACACGGTGGACATCTCGCTCAGCGTCGAGGAGGCGCGCACGGCCACGCGCGAGTCCGGCCGGTCGCGCTACCCGCTCGTGGAGGGCACGGTCGACAAGGTCGTCGGCATCCTCCACGTGAAGGACCTCATCGGGAAGGACGGCGGCGCGCCGCTCAGCGACCTCGCGCGCGAGCCGTGGTTCGTGCCCGAGAGCAAGTTCTGCACGGAGCTGCTCGCGGAGTTCCGGCTCAAGCACCAGCACCTCGCGGTCGTGCTCGACGAGTACGGCGGCACGGCCGGCATCATCACCATCGAGGACGTGCTCGAGGAGATCGTCGGCGAGATCGACGACGAGTTCGACGACGAGGAGGAGGAGCCGGAGCTCGAGATCCTCGGGCCGCGGCAGGCCGTCGCGCAGGGCGCCATGCACGTCGACGAGCTCAACGACCAGCTCTCCATCAGCCTGCCCGAGAGCGACGACTGGTCGACGCTCGGCGGCTTCATCTTCCACACGCTGGGCCGCCTCCCCGACGAGGGCGAGGAGCTGCGCCAGGGCAACGTGCTCCTGCGCATCGACCAGGTCGTCGACCGCCGCATCGACAAGGTGACGGTGGAGATCCTCGAGGTCGCGGCGGGCTGAGGGCGGGCCGGGCGCGACGCGGCCGCGAGTCGCGGGGGGCGCGCGAGGCGTGCGCCGCCGCGCGGGACGCCCGGCCGCCTAGAGCACGCGCCGCAAGCCGCGCTTCTCGAGCTCCGCGACGATCGCCTTGACCCCCTGCGCGTCGTCGCGGCGGCAGACGAGCGTCGCGTCCGGCGTGTGCACGACGATGAGCCCGTCGACGCCCTTGATCGCGACGACGCCGCCGTCCGTCGCCGAGACGATGTTGTCGCGGCCGTCGAGCACGACGGCGTCGCCGCTCGTCACGTTGCCCGCGGCGTCGGCGTCGAGCAGGCGCTCGAGCGCGGTCCACGAACCGACGTCGTCCCAGTCGAGCGGCAGCGGCAGCACGAGCGTGTCGGACAGCTTCTCCATGACGCCCTTGTCGACGGACACCTTGTGGAGCGTCGGGAAGCGCGCGGCGAGCGTGTCCGTCCACGCGGCGTCGCCCCACGCCTCGACGACGGGCAGGAGCCCCTCGTGGAGCTGCGGGAGGTGCTCGGCGAAGGCGGCGGTCATCGCCGACGGCCGGAACGCGAAGAGGCCCGCGTTCCACGCGTGGCCGCCCGCCTCGAGCATCGCCTCGGCGCGCGCGAGGTCCGGCTTCTCGACGAAGGCGTCGAGCGCGAAGACCTCCTTGCCGCCGAACGTCCCGACGGACGCGCCGCGTCGCAGCCAGCCGTAGCCGGTCTCCGGGCGCGTCGGCTCGACGCCGAAGACGAGCACGCGCGTCGGGTGCGCCGCGAGCGCGGACTCCGCCGCGAGCAGGTGCTCGCGGAACGCCGCCTCCGGCGCGATGAGCTGGTCGGCCGGCATGGCGACGACGGTCGCGTCCGGGTCGAGCCGCCCCACGACGCCCGCGGCGAGGCCGACGCAGGCCGCCGTGTCGCGCGCCGCCGGCTCGCCGATGACCTGCGCGGCGGGCACGTCGGGGAGCATCGCGCGCACGGCGTCCACGAGGTGCGCTCCCGTCACGACGAGCTGGCGCTCCGGCGGCACGAGGTCGCCGAGGCGCGCGCTCGTCCGCGCGAGGAGCGGGACCTCGCCGCCGAGCGGCAGGAGCTGCTTGGGCCGCGCGCCGCGGCTCGCGGGCCAGAAGCGGGTGCCGGACCCGCCGGCCATGAGGACGGCGAAGAGCGAGCTCACGACGCGGCGCCGCCCTCGGCGACGCGCCCGCCGTCGTCCGCGACGCGCGACGTCGGCCGCGCCTCGACCTCCTCGCGCTCGGGCTTCTCGTACACGCGGCGCACGCGCTTGCCCACCGAGCACGCGATCTCGTACGGGATGGTCCCCACGAGGCTCGCGAGCTCCGGGATGCCGAGGCGCTGGTCGCCGTCGCCGCCGATGAGCGTCACGACGTCGCCCACGGACACGCCCGGGATGTGGCCCACGTCGAGCGTCGTGTAGTCCATGGAGATGGCCCCGACGATCGGCGCGAGCGCGCCGCGCACGAGCGCGCGTCCCTTGTTGCTGAGCCGGTACGCGAGGCCGTCGTTGTAGCCGACGGGCAGCGTCGCGATGCGCGTCGCGCGGCTCGTGACGTGCGTGCCGTTGTAGCCGACGGGCGTCCCGGGCGGCACGTCCTTGAGGTACACGACCTGCGTGCGGAGCGACATGACCGGCTCGAGGTCGCCCGCGTGCGGCGCGAGCTCGGGCGCGACGACGCCGTAGAGCGAGATGCCCGGCCGCGCGAGCGGGAAGCCCGTGCCGAGTCCGCCGAGGATGGCCGCCGTGTTCGAGAGGTGCACGAGCGGCGGCCGGATGCCGTCGGCCTCGAGCTCCTCGAGCAGCCCGACGAGCCGGTCGTGCTGGAGCCGCGCGAACGGGTGCCCGGGCCGCGACGCGGAGATGTGCGTCGCGAGGCCCTCGAGCTCGAGCGTCGCGCTGCCCGCGATGCGCCGCGCGAGCTCCCCGGCGCGCGGCGGCTGCGCGCCGAGCCTCCCCATCCCCGTGTCGACCATGAGGTGCACGGGCAGCCGGCGGCCCTGGCGGCGCGCCTCGTCCTCGAGGCTCTGGATGCGGTCCATCGAGTGGATGCAGACGCGCACGTCGTGGCTCACGACCTGCGGCACCTCGTCCTCGATGATCGTGCCGAGGATGAGGATCGGCGCGTCGACGCCCGCGGCACGCAGCTCGAGCGCCTCGGCGGAGTCGCCGACCCCGAAGCCCCAGACGCTCGGCTCGTCGGACAGCGCGCGCGCGACCGGCACGGCGCCGTGGCCGTACGCGTCCGCCTTGACGACGGCGAGCAGCCGCGCGCCCGGCCCGACCCGCTCCACGACGCGGCGCACGTTGCGGCGCAGGGCCCCCAGGTCGATGTCCGCCCAGACCCTGTGTCGCCGTGCGCTTCCGGTCATCGTCGTCGTGCGCGCTCCTCGAGCGCGATCTCCGCGTGGGATCGCTTGAGGTAGAGCGGCAGCACCGCGGCCGGGGGATCGCCCCCGGTCGAGAGCCGTCGCCTCCCCAAGGCGGCCACATCGTAGCCGTCGGGGTGCGGCTCCCGAACCACGATCCGCGAAGAGTCGGTCGACGCCTCGAGCGCGGCGACCTCGTCGGACGGCACGAGGCGCGGCGGTGCCGTCTCCTCGACGCGGGTCGGGGCCCGCGGCGCGTCGGCGTCGGCGGCGGCAGCGTCGGTCGACGCGTCGGCGGCGGCGTCGTCCGCGCGCGCGGCCTCGGCGACTCGGCGGTAGTCGGCGCGGTAGCACTCGTCGCGACGGGCGTCGAGCACGACGGTGACGTCCGTGGCCGACGGGTACGCGCGCAGCGCGGCGAGCGCGGCGGCCTCCGTCGACACGACGGCGGCGAGCGGCAGCCCGGCGGACCACGTCAGGCCGCGCGCGAAGGCGATCGCCGCGCGCAGGCCGGTGTACGAGCCGGGGCCGATGCCCACGGCGACGCCGGCGAGGTCGGCCGGACCCAGCCCGCGCGCCTCGAGCAGCGCGGCGGCGCGCACCGCGAGCTCGGCGGTCCCGCGACGGCCGGGCTCCTGCTCCCACACGCCCCACGGCTCGCCGGCCGGACCCACGAGCGCGACGACCGGCCGCGCGGAGGCGTCGACGGCGAGGACGGGCCCATCGAGCAGGGGCCCATCGATGAAAGGCCCGCCCGTCGGGGACCCGCCGCTCACGCGGTGGCCCCCTGCGGCCCGAGCTTGTGGA
>JAUIEF010000163.1 GCA_030428785.1 bacterium | reverse complement strand
GGCGGCGCCCGACGCGCGGAGGCGCTCGGCGAGCACGCCCGCGTCGCGCAGCGGGTCGAGGGGCACGACCGGCCGGCCGAGCCGCGACAACGCGACGAGCAGCGCGGCCGCGTCGACGCCGGGACGCGCGGGGACCGCCACGGCCGCGCCCGGCGCGCAGCCCGCGGCGCGCAACGCCTTCTCGAGCCTCGGCGCGAGCACCGCGCCCCGCGCCGCGAGCCGCGCCGGGGAGAGCGAGCGCCGCCCCGGCTCGTGCACGCGCGCGGCGAGGCCGCGACGACGTCGCCGGAGCAGCGACCGGTCGAGCCGCTCCCCCGCCTGCGGGCGCCGCGCCCAGGCCTCGGCGCCGAGCGCGCGGATCGCGTCGCGCACCGCCTCGGGCGGGCTGTCCGTCGGCAGGGGCTCACCGTACGTCACGCTCACGGGGTACGGGAGCGCGCGCGGCAGCTTCCACAGCAGCCGTCCGCCCGCGTGGCTGAAGAGGCTCCCCCACAGACCGCCGAGGTGCACGGGCACGATGGGCGCGCGCCGTCCCTCGAGGACGCGTCGGTAGCCGGTCCGCAGGGGCAGCATGCGACCGAGCCGCGTGAGCGAGCCCTCGGCGAACACGACGACGAGCCGCCCCTCGTCGATGCGGCGCCCCGCCTCGCGCAGCGACGCGTCGACGACCTCCGGCGCGTCGCCCGAGGCCACGGGGATGCAGCCCATCATCTTGAACAGCCAGTGCGTCGGCCGCCACTCGTAGTACGCGCGGTGCATGAGGAAGTGCAGCCGCCGCCGCGACGTCACCGAGAGGATGAGCGCGTCGACCCAGCTCACGTGGTTCACGACGAGCAGCGCGCCGCCCTTCTCCGGCAGGCGGTCCTCGTGGAGCACGCGGATGCGATAGACCGTGTGCGCGAGCATCCACGCGAGGAAGCGCACGAGCGAGTCGGGCAGCAGCTTCATCGACACGGCCGTGCCCGCGACGGACAGGAGCGCGATGAGCAGGAACTGCTGGCGGATGGGCATGCCGAACTGCTGCGGCAGCCACAGGAAGAGCGACGCGAGCCCGATGCCGACGAAGCTCACGAGGTTGCCGAACGCGAGGTAGCGACCCTTCTGGTCCTCCGGCGCGAGGAGCTGGAGCTGCGCGTAGAGCGGCACGATGAAGAAGCCGCCCGCGAGGCCCGTGAGGAAGACGAGCGCCATGGGCGTCCCGGCGCCGTGCGCGCCGAGCGTCGCGAGCGCGCCCTCGACGCCGGCCGACGCGTCGACGGTCGGCGCGTGCCACGCGAGCGAGAGCACGCCGGCGCTCATCGCGAGCGCGCCGAGCGGCACGAGCCCCAGCTCGACGCGGCCCTCGCTGAGGCGTCCCGCGAGCACCGAGCCCGCCGCGATGCCGAGCACCGCCGTCGCGACGAGCCAGGCCGCGAGGTCCTCCTCCAGCCGGAGCTCGTCCGTGCCGTACACCGCGAGGTCGATCTGGAGCAGCGCCGACAGCAGGAAGAAGTGGCCGATGCCGAGCATCGTGTAGAGCAGCCGGCGGTCCGCGCGGACGGCGCGCCAGGTCGACGCGAGGTCGCCGAAGGGGTTCCGGCCGAAGGGCGCGCCGGGCCGACGTGCGGGCACGCGCGTCACGAACAGCGACGTGAACGTGCCGAGCACCGCGACGCCCACGCACACCGCGGCGCCGGCGGCGAGGTCGTCGCGGAAGGTCGAGAACAGCCGGCCGCCCGCGACCTGACCCGCGACGATCGCGACCATGGTCGTCATCTGGACGAGGCCGTTCGCGCGCGCGAGCTGCCCCTCGTCGACCGTCTCGGCGACCCAGCCGTACTTGGCCGGCCCGAAGAACGCGCTCTGCGTGCTCATGAGGAAGAGCACCGCGAGCAGCAGCCTCATGTCGCCCAGCGAGAACGCCAGGAGCCCCAGCCCCATGACGACGATCTCGGCGACCTTGGCGCCGACGACGACGCGGCTCTTGCCCGTGCGATCGGCGAGCGTGCCCGCCCAGGCCGCGAAGAGCACGAAGGGGACGGCGAACAGCACCTGCGCCGCCCCCGTGAGCTGTCCGCGCAGCGCGTCGCCGCCGTCCGCCGCGCCGCCGGCGTCCGCCGAGGCGAGGATCGTGAAGAGCAGCAGGAACCGGAACGCGTTGTCGTTGAACGCGCCCAGCGCCTGGGTCGCGAGGAAGGAGACGAAGCCCGGGCGCCCCAGCGTGCCGCTCATCCCGCGGAGTCTACCCACCGGGAGCGCCGAGCCCGCCTGATATCATCCGCGCCATGACGATCCAGGACGCGCACACCCACTTCTTCTCGCGACCCTTCTTCGAGACGCTCGCGAAGCTCTCCCCGCGCGAGGAGGACGTCGCGACGCTGCTCGACGAGGTCGCGGAGCGCACGGGCCTGGAGCTGCCGGACGAGGACGTCGACGCGCACACCGACCGCTGGCTCGCCGAGATGGGCAAGCACGGCGTCGAGCGCATGGTGACCTTCGCGAGCCTGCCGCCCGAGGCGGAGGCCGTGTCGCGCGCGGCGGCGCGCAGCAAGGGTCGGCTGCTCGGCTACACCGTCGTCGACCCGTCCGCGCCGAACGCCGCCGCCTTCGTCGAGCGCGCGCTCGGCGAGCTCGGGCTGCGCGGCCTGCTCACCTTCCCGGCCATGCACCACGTGCTGCCCGACGACCCGCGCTGCCACGACCTCTACGCGCTCGCGCACGCCTGCGACGCGCCTGTCATCGTGCACTGCGGCATCCTCTCCGTGAAGCTGCGCGACCTGCTCGGACTGCCGCGCCCGTACGACATGAGCTTCGCGAACCCGCTCTCGGTCGTGCCGGCCGCCAACCGCTTCCCGGACGTGACCTTCGTGGTGCCCCACTTCGGCGGCGGCTTCTTCCGCGAGGCGCTCATGCTCGGCGCGCAGTGCGAGAACGTCTGCGTCGACACCTCGAGCAGCAACGACTGGGTCCGCACGCAGCCCGGCGGCATGGACCTCCACGAGGTCTTCTCCCAGACGCTCGACGTCTTCGGCGCCGACCGCGTGCTCTTCGGCACGGACAGCAGCACGTTCCCGCGCGGCTACCGCGCCGACATCCGCGACGAGCAGCTCGCCGCGCTGGGCGCCTCGGGCGCGAGCGCCGAGCAGGTCGAGCGCGTCATGGGCGGCAACCTCGCCCGGCTGCTGCCCGCCCGCGAGGCGACGGCCCCCGCGAGCTGACGGGACGTCGCACGCGGACGGTCGGCCTGCGGCGCCCGACGGCGCGAGGGCGGCCCGACTCCTCCGACGACCGCGGTCCGGCTCAGCCGGCGGCGGGCGGCGGCGCGGGAGGCGGCGTGCCGGGGCCCGGCGTCGTGCCCGGTGCCGGCCCGGCCGTGCCCGGCCGGTCGCCGTGCTGCGCCCGCTTGGCCCGCAGGTTCGTGCCCAGGTCCGCGACGCTCATCGCGTAGACCCGCTCGGCGAGCGACCGGCGGAAGACCTTCCACTCGTCGTGCATGGGGCACGGCTGCTCGTCGTTGCACTCGTCGAGGCCGAGCACGCAGACCTTCATGATGTCGCCGCCCTCGAGGGCCTCGACGACGTCCGCCACGCAGATCTCGCCCGCCGGCTTGCTGAACTTGAAGCCGCCGCCCCGGCCCTTCGCCGAGTCGAGCAGGTCGACCCGCGCGAGCCGGTGCAGGATCTTGCCCAGGAACTGCCGGGGCACGTCCGTGGCCTCCGCGAGGTCGCGGGCGAGGATGCGCTGGCCCGGCTCGAGCGTCGCGATGTGCGCGAGGGCGCGGAGGGCGTATTCGATCGTCGCGGAGTAGAGCATCGGGCGATCCGAGAGGGAGACCCCCGCCGGGTGTCCGTCCGCGGGGCCGGACGAGTGTAGCAGCCCGGGCAGGCCCAGACACTCGACCGGGGGGGCGGGCATCGGTCATCCTCGACCGCGACCGGGGCCGTCCCCGGTGCGCGGTCGCAGGGGCCGTCGCCGTCGGCGGTCGTCGAATCAGGAGTCCCGCTTCATGCGTCACCCCCACCGCAGGACGCCGCTGCGCGTGGGCCGCGTCGCGATCGCGGCCGTGCTCGGTGTCGCGGCGCTCGCGTGCGGCGGCGAGGGCGAGGCGCCCGCGGCGCCCGTCGAGCAGACGCCCGCCCTGCCCGACGCCACGGGCGAGCCGGGCGACGTCGCGGGCGCGTGGTGGGCGGTGTCGCGCGAGCTCCCGTGGTGCGCGTTCCGGCTCGAGCTCGAGGCGGACGTCGACCCCGACGCGTGGACCGGCTCGTGGACCTCCTTCGACTGGCGCGGCAGCGCGGGGGCCGACGCGCTCGCGCGGCCGTCGCTGCCCGTCGCGATCAGCGCGCGCCGCGAGGGTGACGCGCTCGTCGTGACGGGGCCGGCGCCGCAGTTCGACGTGTCGGGCGTCCCGAACGGCGAGCGCGGTCGCTGGGAGCTCCGCGTGCGTCGCGTGAACGCGCCCGGCAAGGAGGACCGCTACGGCGGCGTGCTCGTGCACCTCGACCACACGGGACCGCGCGGCGTCGCGGCGGTCCTGCAACGCGGATTCGAACCCTGGTCGAAGTGAGGCGCCCGCCCGCGCCGACGGCGCGGCGCGCGCGTCAGTCCCGGGCGAAGAGGCGCTCCGGGTCGCGGAACGCCTTGAACTCGAGGGCGTTGCCGCTCGGGTCGGCGACGAAGAAGGTGCCCTGCTCGCCGACCTGACCGGCGAAGCGCACGCGCGGCGCGACGAGGAATCCGCAGCCCGCATCGCGCAGCCGCTCGCCGAGCGCCTCCCACGACGCCCAGTCGAGCACGAGCCCGAAGTGGCGCGCCGGCACGTCGTCGCCGTCGACGTCGTTCACCGGTGCCCGCCCCGCGTCGCCCTCCACGAGGTGCGCGACGATCTGGTGTCCGGCGAGGTCGAAGTCCACCCAGCGCGCGCTGCTCCGTCCCTCCGGACACCCGAGCAGCCCGCCGTAGAAGGCGCGCGCCGCCGCGAGGTCGTGCACGGGGAACGCGAGGTGGAACGGCGGCCGCCCGGCCCGCGCCTCGGCCGTCACACCGAGTGCTCCACGCCCAGCAGCTCGTAGAGCCGGTTCTTGATGCGCCCGTACTCCGGGCTGCCGAGGTCGCGCGGGTGCGGGAGGCCCACCTCGACGATGTCGGCGATGCGCCCCGGCCGGGCCGACATGACGACGACGCGCTCGGCGAGCTGGATGGACTCGTCGACGTCGTGCGTCACGAAGAGGATCGTCTTCTCCTCGGACTCCCAGATGCGGATGAGCTCGCTGCGCATGGTGAGACGCGTGAGCGAGTCGAGCGCGCCGAAGGGCTCGTCCATGTAGATGACGTCCGGCGAGACGGCGAGCGCGCGCGCCACCTCGACGCGCTGCTTCATGCCGCCCGACAGCTCGCGCGGGTAGCTCCGCTCGAAGCCCGAGAGCCCGACGAGGTCGATCGTCTTCTGCACGATGTCGTGCTGCTCGCCCTTGTCGGTCATGCGACGCAGGCCCAGCGCGACGTTGTCCCACACGGACGCCCACGGGAAGATCCCGTACTCCTGGAACACGAAGACGCGCCGCGGGTCCGGGCCGCGCACCACCTCACCCTCGATGGTCACGCGGCCGGTCGACGGCTTCTCGAAGCCCGCGATGATGTTGAGCAGCGTGCTCTTGCCGCAGCCCGACGGCCCGAGGATGCACAGGAACTCGCCCTTGTGAACCTCGAGGTCCACGTCGGCCAGCACGGGGAGCGCCTCGCCCCGCCGCGTGAACTGCTTGCTGACGCCCTCGACGACGACCTTCGCCCGCTCCGCCCCGCTCACTGCTTCACGTACCCCCACTTGACCTCCTCGAAGGTCTCGAGCCGTCGGATGAGCAGGTCGAGCACGATGCCGATGAGCCCGATGACGATCATCGTCGCCACGACGAGGTCGTAGCGGCTGCCCATGTTGCGCGCGTCGTTGATGAGGTAGCCGAGCCCGCTGTCCATGCCGACCATCTCGGCCGCCACGATGACGAGCCACGCCACGCCCAGCGCGATGCGCAGGCTCGTGATGATCTGCGGCATGGCGCCCGGCAGCACGACGCGGCGCATGAGCTCGAAGCCATGGACGCCGAAGTTCGCGGCCGACCGCTGGTGCACGAGGCTGATGTTCCGGACGCCCGCCATCGTCCCCACGCAGATCGGGAAGAACGACGACAGGAAGATGAGGAACACGCCCGCGCCGTCGCCGATGCCGAACCACAGGATCGCGATGGGGATCCACGCGATGGGCGAGATGGGCCGCAGCCCCTGGATGATCGGGTTCATCGCCCAGAAGGAGCGCGTCGACCAGCCGACGACGAGCCCGACGGGGACGGCGCACATGGTCGCGAGCACGAAGCCCCAGGTCACGCGGTAGAGGCTCGCGATCGAGTCGCCGAGCAGGCGGTCGCTTTCGATGATGTCTCCGAACGCCAGCACCGTGTCCCACGGCGTGGGGAAGATGTCGGTCCCGGACATGTCGCAGCCGATCTGCCACAAGGCGACGCCGATCGCTGCGACTCCCAGCGGCATGACGATCTGCTGGACGAGGTCCGGCCACCGTCGCGAGACGCCGTGGACGACGAGCGCGACGGCGATCACGACGAACGGCCACACCATCACCGGGAGGCTCCCGCCCGGGCCCCGTCCGCGGCGACGGCCGCCGGAAGACGGTCGATCCCCCAGTCGATCTGATCGAGCGGCTTCACGAAGCTGTCGTCCACGTACTCCTCGAACGCGATGGGTCCGCGCAGGATGCCCATCTCCACGGCGAGTTCCATGATCTCGTCGAAGTCGTCCTTCAACGGCGCGAGGTGCGTGTACTTCACGCGGTCCACGGGCTTGCTCAGCACGAACTTCAGCAGCTCCGGGTCCTGGAAGTAGTAGTACTTGCCGGCCACCTCGGCGGCGTCCATGCGGTGCTCGTGCTCCTCGTCGAGCCACTTGCCGGACTTGGCGATGCCCTCCACGAGCTCCTGCACGATCTCACGGTTGCCGTCGATGAGGTCCTCCCGCACGACGAGCACGCACGAGATGAACTCGGGCCAGATGTCCTTCGTGTAGTAAAGGACGCGCCCGAAGCCGTCGACCTCCGCCTTGGCGGCGAAGGGCTCGCCCACGATGTACCCGTCGATGCTGCCCTCCTGGAGCGCCGTCGGGTGCTCCGGAGGAGGCACCTCGCGCAGCTCGATGGAACCCTCGGGCATGTTCCAGGTCTTCATCATCTTGTGGATCAGGATGTTCTGGTTCGCGAAGCGGCTGGGGATCGCCACGATCTTCCCGCTCAGGTCGCCGAAGTCACGGATGTCGGAGTCCTTCCGCACGACGATCGCGGTCCCGTCGCGGTGACCCAGGTAGACGATCCGGATCGGGATGCCCGCCTCCGCGAGCTGCATGGCGAGCGGCGCGAGGATGAACGCGGCGCCGATGCGCCCCGCGGAGAGCGCCTCCGTGACCGTCGGAAAGTCCGTGAACTTCTGGCTGCGGAAGATGCTGCCTGTGTCGCTGTGCTTGGTCACCCAACTGGTGACCGGACAGGTGAGGTGTCATGTCACCGGGAGGAAGCCCACGATGAGCTCCTCCCGGTCCATCCCGAAGAACACGCGCGCCTGCGCGGCCAGCCGGTCCCAGCCCACGTTCAGGTGCACGTGGGCCGCGGTGATGAGCAACGTCCACAGCAGGGCACCCAGGATGACGGTCCGCTTCACATCTCGCTCCTCTCTCGGGGCTCACCGCCCCCTGCGTTCCCGACCTCGATCACGTCACGGCCGCTCGGCCTGCCCCGGACGACGGCGGTCCGGGACGCGCTCCGGCCGCCGGTACTCGGGCGCCGGCACCGGCTCCTCGAGCTTGCCCAGCTCCTTCGGCAGGTCGTCCTCGTGCTCCTGGAACCACGTGCGCCACGACTGGTCGTAGGTGTCGGACCACGCCGGCGGCCCGTACCCGAGGTCCTCGGAGAACGCCGACAGCAGGACGTGCAGCTCCTTCGCGGTCCCCTCCGACACCCGGTTGATGAGCACCGAGCCGGAGAACACGGTCGTCAGCTTGACGACCTGCCCCACGGACTCCTGCGAGCCGAGCGCGAGCAGGCCGGACGACACCGGACCCACGAGCAGCTCCGACGCGTCCTGCGTGCCCGTGCGCGGGCGCATCTTGCGGATCTCGTCGACGAGCGCCTCGACCGAGCGGTCGTCCGGGTGGCGGCCGAGCGCCACGCAGGTCGCCTCGTAGAGCCGGGCCGTCTGCGCGCGGCGCGTGCGCGACTCCTCGTCCGGGCGCGTCGACAGCGCCGCGACCTCCTGGCGGAGCTCCGGCAGCAGGTCGCCCAGCACGTCGACCACCGTCTCGACGTGACGTCCCCACGCGAGCGCGCCGACCGCCGCCGCGCGCACGCCCATGTCGTCGTCGTCGAGCGCGCCGGCGAGCGTCCGCGCCATGAGCTTGCTCGAGCCGCCGTCCGGCAGGCTGCGCGACGCGTTGCCGAGCGTGGCCACCGCCTCGATGCGCGCCGACGGGTCCGGCGAACGGATGCCCTTGCGGAACGTCTCGCGCAGGTCCTTCTCGGAAGGGCCGGTCGCGTCCTGCACGGTCGGCACGGGGACGGTCGCGGCGCGTGCGGGCGTCGCCGCGAGACACGCGCACACGAGGAGGACGGGGACGGCGATCGGGTGACGCATGGCGCTCCTCCGACGATCGGGGCGGTCGGATCGAGCCGTCCATCGTAGCCGCGCGCCGATGACTCCGCGACGGGCATTCCCTACAATCCGCGCCTCCCGGACGCCGGATCGCGCACGCGACGCGCGTCGCCGTCCCGTCCCGCCGCAGCCCCGAGGAGCGAAGCCCGTGCCCCTGATCAACATCGGCCCCGCAGAGAACTTCCCCGTCGGCAAGGGCGTCCTCGTCGAGGTCGACGGCAAGCGCTACGCGGTCTTCAACACGACGGGCCAGTACTACGCCGTCGACGACATCTGCCCCCACGCGGGCGGCCACTTCTCCGAGGGCTCGATCACCGGCACGAAGGCCTACTGCCCGCTGCACAACGCGGAGGTCGACGTGCGCACGGGGATGTGCGGGCCGCCATGCGCGAGCGACGTCGAGACGTACGACGTGAGCTGCGACAGCACGGATCTGTTCCTGCACGTCGACTGAGCGGCGGCGCGACGACGCGGGTCGGCTCGTAGGCTCGGTCGGCGCTCCGTCCGTCGGCGGGGGGCGGGCCGACGTGCCGGATGCCGGCCCGTCCGCCGCCGACGACCGGAGCGCCGACCGACGTCCCGAGCCGAAGCCGTCGACGTCACCCGCTCCACCCCGCGTCTACCCGCGGATGCTCCGGAACGTCTCCTTGTCGAAGGCGTCCACCTGGATCGCCGCGTCCCGCGCCTGGCGCGCCGCGCACACGCGGCCGGCCTGCTCCTCGGTGAGGATGCCGAGCTCGACGGCCTTGTGCAGGCCCGCACTCCCGGCGACGGAGTGGATGCGGCGCTCGCGGCGCGCGTCGCGCAGGGTCTTCTCGTCCTCGGTGGCGGCGAGGATCGTCGCGAGGCGCTGCTCGAGGAGACCGAGCCCGGCCTCGTCCTCGGGCGGCGTGAAGGTGTCCTTGCTGTAGCGACGGCGGGCCTCGTTGCCGGCGAGGATGCTCGTGGCGACCTTCGTCGCGACGCGGTCGGACGGCCCCCTGGCACGCGCGCCGAGCGGGAAGAGCACGAGGCGCAGGGCCCACGCGACGGGGCGCAGCGGCAGGTTGTCGAGGATCTCGACGAGCGCGCGCTGCGTCTTCTCGAGCGCGTGCTCGATGCTCCAGCGGACGACGGCGCGGTCGGCGTCGATGCGGCCCTCGTCGACGAAGCGCTTGGCGGTCGCCGAGGCGAGGTACATCCACGAGAGCGCGTCGGAGAAGCGCCCGGCGAGGCGCTCCTTGCGCTTGAGGTCGCCGCCGAGCGTGCCCATGGCGACGTCGGCGAGCACGGCGAAGGCGGCGCTCATGCGCGAGATGCGACCGAGCAGGAAGCCGAGCTCCCAGCCCGCCTTGTCCGTGCCGACGGGCACGTTGACGAAGGCGCGGCAGAACGCGCGGAAGACGTTGCACGCGACGAAGTTCACGTGGCCCCAGAACGCGCGGTCGAAGCGCACGAGATCGCGGTCGGCGACGGCGGCCAGCTCGTCCTGCACGAACGGGTGGCAGCGGATCGCGCCCTGCCCGAAGATGATCATCGTGCGGGTCAGGATGTTCGCGCCTTCGACGGTGATGCCGATGGGCGCGGCCTGGTACGCGGGCGCGAGCACGTTCGTCGGGCCGCGCGAGATGCCGGCGCCGCCCACGACGTCCATGCCGTCGGCGACGACGTCGCGCATGCCCTCGGTCGTGTACGCCTTGACGATGGCGGAGAGCACGGACGGCTTCTCGCCGGCGTCCACGGCGCCCGCGGTGAGCGTGCGCACGGCGTTCATCGTGTAGTTGAGGCCGACGATGCGCGTGAGCGCCTCCTGCACGCCCTCGAAGCGGCCGATGCCCAGGTTGAACTGCTCGCGGATCGTCGAGTAGGCGCCGGTGTAGCGGACGGTGAGCTGCGACGCGCCGCACGAGAGCGACGGCAGCGAGATGCTGCGGCCCGCGGACAGGCAGTCCATGAGCATGCGCCAGCCCTGGCCGGCCATCGCGGGCCCGCCGATGATCGTGTCGAGCGGCACGAAGACGTCGTGACCCTCGTTGGGCCCGTTGAGGAACGGGATGCCCATGGGGTCGTGGCGCTCGCCGATCCGCACGCCGGGCGTGTCCGCCGGGACGAGCGCGCAGGTGATGCCGATGTCCTCGACGTCGCCGAGCAGGTGGTCGGGGTCGGCCATCTTGAACGCGAGGCCGATGACCGTCGCGGCCGGGCCGAGCGTCGTGTAGCGCTTCTTCCAGTCGAGGCGCAGGCCGAGGACCTCCTCGCCGTTCCACTGACCCTTGCACACGACGCCGCGCGCGCGCATCGCGGCCGCGTCGCTGCCGTTCTCGGGGCCGGTGAGCGCGAAGCACGGGATCTCCTCGCCGCGGGCGAGGCGCGGCAGCCAGTGGTCGCGCTGCTCGGGCGTGCCGTAGTGGAGGATGAGCTCGGCGGGGCCCAGCGAGTTGGGCACCATGACCGTGACAGCCGCGGCGCACGCGCGGCTCGACAGCTTGACGATCACGGACGAGTGCGCCTGCGCGGAGAACCCGAGGCCGCCGTACTCCTTCGGGACGATCATCCCGAAGAACCGCTCGCGCTTGAGGTGCTCCCAGACCTCGGGCGGGAGGTCGCTGTCCTGCGTGACCTGGTAGGCGTCGACCATCGCGCAGAGCTGCTCGACGGGACCGTCGAGGAACGCCTGCTCCTCCGGCGACAGCTCGGACACCTTCGTGTCCATGAGCGTGTTCCACGCGGGCCGGCCGCTGAACAGCTCGCCGTCCCACCAGATCGTGCCCGCCTCGAGCGCCTCCTTCTCCGTGTCGCTGAGCACGGGGAGGATCGGCCCGAGGATCTTCATGATGCGCTTGCTGAGCAGCGCGCGGCGCCACGGGGCGCAGCCGAAGACGAGCGCGGCGCCGGCCCACACGACGGTGGCGACGCCGCCCTGCCACGTGAGGTCCTCGAAGCCGGCGCTGCCGGACATCGTCCACCAGCGCTCGAGCGCGAAGGCGCCCGCCGCGACCCACGCCCAGTAGCCGAAGCCGTAGAGCAGCAGGGCGACGACGACGCCCACCATGACGACCATCGCGAGCATGGGAGCTCCTCGTGGTTGGGTCCGGGTCGAGCGCCGTTCGAGCGGATCGATCCGGGCCGCGGGCCGGGGTCACACGACGTGTTTCGGTAGCACGACGGCGACGTCCCCATGATCTGCCCGGGCGCGTCGCCGATCCAACGGAAACGCGGGGCGTCCCCACGCCGTCGGCGACCGGTCGGCGACGCACCGCGCACGCGTCGACGCGGCGCGCGCGGGGAGAGGCCGCTGCGCGCGTCGCTACTCGACGATCACGAGGTCCGTCGCGCCCCGACCGAACGTCTCGGGCGCATACATCTCTTCGGCTTTCGGGCCCGGGACCCTGAACGTGCCGGGGGTCGTGGCGCGCGCGTCCCAGCTCCAGGCGTGGACGCCGGCGGGCAGGCGGGTCGTGAAGGCCTCGGCGCGCTCGTCCCGGAGGTTGCTGTGGCGGACCCAGGCGTCGGGGCGTCGCCACCACGGCAAGCGGTCGTCGGGGGTGGGTTCCGGGGCGGCTGCGGTGACCTTCAGGGTCGCGTCGAGGGGCTCGAGGCCGGCCGGCACGGGGTCGACGAGGGCCACGTGGGCGCGCTCGGACGGGGCGACGAGATCGAGTCTCACCCGCACGCGGGCGCCGCGCCGTATGCGCCAGGTGCCGTCGGCGTCGCGGCGGACGTCGGCCGGGTCGTCGAGGGCCTCGTACCGACGGGCGACGCTGAAGCCGGCCTCCCGGGCCGGCAGGGCGAGGTCCGCGGGCGCCCAGGAGAGGCCGAGCCGGTAATAGAGGAGGCCGGGCCCCGACTCCGAGAGGACGAGGTCCGCGAAGCGGTCGCCGGCGGCGGCCCCCCCGGTGTCGATCCCCGCGTCCGCGCCGCCCGGGTCGGCGCCCGCGCCCGCGCCGCCCGACG
>JAUIEF010000162.1 GCA_030428785.1 bacterium | reverse complement strand
GGTGGGCCCGGCGACGGCCCGTCGCCTGCTCGCCGCGCTCGAGCGAAATCGATTCGACGTGGGCACACTGCGCCGGCTCGACGTCCCCGCCGCCGCGGGAGCGGACTGGCCGAACACGTGCGCGCTCTACGAGCGCTTGCGCGACGGCGAAACCCCATGGGCCGGTCAGGTCGAGCTCGCCCGGCTCTGGTACGAGCCGCACCTCGCCCGGCTGCACGACGACGCGCACATCCGGATGGGTGATCTCATCCACCTCGAGGAGATGGCGGCCGTGGCGCCCAGTCGCGAGCGCTTCCTCTCCGATCTGACGCTCGACCCACCCGCCGCGACCGGAAACGAGGCCGGCCCACCCCGCCTCGACGAGGACTACCTCGTCCTGTCGACGATCCACTCGGCCAAAGGCCAGGAGTGGAACGTCGTCCACGTGCTCAACGTCGTCGATGGCTGCATCCCGTCCGACATGGCCTGCGGGCGGCCGGAGGAGATCGAAGAGGAGCGCCGGCTGCTCTACGTCGCGATGACCCGCGCCCGCGACCACCTCCACCTGATCCACCCGATGCGCTTCTACGTGCACCACCAACCGCGCGACGGCGATCGTCACCTCTACGCCCCGCGCTCGCGCTTCCTCCCCGACGGGCTACTCGATCGCTTCGAGAAGCGCGTGGCCGGCCCCGCCGTCGACGGTGATCCCGCCGTGGCCGACGGCCCGGCCCGCATCGACGTGGGAGCGCGCTTGCGCGGCATGTGGGATTGACGTTCCCTCCTCCCCGGTGAGGCGAGAACTCGGCGCAGAGCGGAGGCGGGCGCTCCTGGCGCCACGGGCCCTGGCGGTCGTCGGGGTCGTGGCGTGGATCGTGGCCGCAGCGGCCGGCCCGGAACCGCCGGAGCTCGTCGCCTTCGAGGAGGACGTCCGCCAGCGCACCGACTGGGCGCGACGAACACGAGCCCCGCGACGGTCGCGAGCGCGTAGAGTGCGACGGACGCGGGCGGCGGCCCGCCGCGCAGCGCGGCGGCGAGGCCCGCGTCGAGCGCGTGCACGACGAAGGCCGCGACGAGCGCGAGCCCGCCGAGCGCCGTCGTGCGCGTGCGCCGGGCCGCGGCGCGCGCGGCGGCGGCGTGGTGCCCGTCGTCGCCGCCCTCCTCGGTCCAGGGCGTCGCCCGCATGCCGGTCCGCGCGACGGCGGCGCGAAGCGCGGCGTCGTCGATGAGCGCGTCATCGTAGTCGACGGTCATGCGCCCGTGGAGCACGTCGAATCCGAGCGCGCCCACGCCCGACGCGTCCTCGAGCGCGCGCCGCAGCGCCGAGACCTCCTCGGCGCAGTCGAGGCCGGTCACCTGGTAGACGACGCGGCGAGGAGCCTCGCGGTCGACGGCCATCGGCGGACGGGCTCCGGGCGGGAGGTGCGGCCGGCGGCCCGCGGGCTCACCCCGCCGCGCGCCGGACGCGTCCCGCACAGCATCGCCGGACGACGGTCGGCTTCAAGGCCGCGCGCGTCCTCAGCGGCCGGACGAGACCTCGTAGACGAGGACCTCGCCGGGCCCCGAGTCGTCCGTCGTGCCTCCCGGCGGCGACTCGTAGTGGACCTCGACCTGATCGGCGCCGACGAGGACGGTCCCCGCGTGCGCCGCGAGGCTCGTCCCGTGACGGATCGCCTGGTGCCCTCCGTTCGGCGAGGGATCCAGGTCGCCGAACAGGATCCCCGTGACCGGACCACCCGGCGGGAGACGGAACACCCCGCCGTACGACAGCTGCTCTTCGAGGGCGGTGTCCTGGTGGCCGACGAACAGCGTGCCGCCGGGGTCCACGGCGAGGCCGGTGACGGACGCGAGCGGGACGACACCGTCGCCCGCGGGTCCGATGACGGACTGGATCACGCCCGCGGGCGTGCGTCGCCAGATCCGGCTGCCTCCCGCGGGGTGGGACGCCGAGACGAACAGGTTCCCTGTCGCGTCGACGGCCAGGGACCGCGGGGCGTCGAGGCCGTCGGCGGACGTCATGAACTCGCCGACCACCCCGTTCGAGCGGATGCGGGCGACGTTGTCGGTGAAGACGCCCGTGGCGTAGACGTTGGCCGCGCCGTCGACGGCGAGGCCGCCCACGACGAGGAAGGAGCCGGGGCCGAACACGTCGCGGTGGAGGACGAGCGTGATCGTGCCGTCCGGGTCGACCCGGAACACGTTGCCCTGCCCCGCTGACGAGCCGGCGACGAAGACGCGACCGAGGGGATCGACGACGAGGAAGCGCGGAACGGAGAAGCCCGCGGTCGACGAGTCGATGATCTCGGTGACGGCCCCGCCGGGCGTGACCTTCAGCACGTTCGACGAGCCCGCGCCCGCGACGAACAGGTTGCCCGCCGCGTCGACGGCGAGGGCGATCGGCCGCGAGAGCCCGTCGCCCGGTCCGGCGCCGGCGGCGTCCACGACGGTGTGGAGCACCGCGCCGTCCCACCGGAAGACGCGCGCGTCGCCGTAGGACGCGATGAAGAGGTCGCCGGCCGCGTTCCTCGCGAGCGCCTGCGGCTGGAGCAGCGGGTGCGTGCCGTCGCCGGTCGTGTCGACGACGGTCTCCGCGCCCGCGCCGCCCGCCGTCCAGCGCAGCACGGCGTCGAAGGAGAACGCGGAGAGGTGGGATGGCGTGCTCCCCGAGGACGCGCTGTCCTGCCCGATCCCGACGAGGAGCTCGTCGGCGCCGACGGCCAGCATCGACTGCGGCCGGAACGCCGACGCCGGGTGGTCGCCGAGTCCGCCGGCGGGTGTCCAGGTGTCCCCGACCCGGTCGAAGCGATGGACCTTGCCCGGGCTCGGCACGAGCAGGGGGATGGACGGGAAGGACTCGTTGCTGTGGTGGTGGTGCGACGGCGCGCCGACCCACAGGGTGTCGTCCTCGAGCGCGAGGCTCTGCCCGAAGTGCAGCTCGGTGCTGTACGGATCTCCGGGAGACTCCGGCGGCGCCAGGTCGGGCGCGAGGAACCACGCGTCTCCGAGCCGACGGAACGCGTACACGACGCCGGCGAGGTAGTCCTCCGAGAACTGGAAGGGATCGTCGTTCGGCGCCCCGATGAAGGCCCAGGCGTCGCCGACGGCGAGCGAGGCGCCGAACCCGTGACTGGCGAAGATCCCGCCGACGACGGTGGGCACGTCGAAGGACGAGACGAGGGACCAGCGGCGGACGGTGCCGCGCCCGGCCGACGGCGGTGAGGGCGGCCCCGCGGCGAGGTCCACGCCGACGACCGGCTCCCCGCGGAAGAAGGCGACGCCTCCGTCGCCGAGGGACGGGGCGAGCGCGACGAGATGATCCCCGTGGAGCGCCGCCTTCCCGGAGGCGACGGGGTCCAGCTCCTGCTCGAGGGCCCAGGCGCCGGCGTTTAACGCGTACACGCGCACGCGATCGCCGCCGACCGCGAGACGGCGGCGGGAGGCGGAGAGCGAGATCCCGGCGCGGAAGTCCGAGGCGCCGGGCGGCCCGGGGAGGAGCTGGACCTCCGACCAGGCGCCGCGGGCGGACGCGTACACGTGGACCGCACCCTCGCCGGCCGGCCCCCAGCCGGGCTCACCGACGAGGACGAACCCGTCGCACACGGCCAGCGCGTCGCCGAAGCCGGTCGACGGATCCGGGGCGGTGAGCACGGTCTCCTCGGACCAGTCGTCGTCCGAGCGGCGGAACACGTGGACGGCGGGCGTCCCGGCGCCCGGCGGGAACGCGACGATGTCCCGCGGGTTCGAGACGACGGCGACGTCCCCCTGCAGGGCGACGACGGCGCCGAACTGCCGGAGGTCGGGCTCGGCCGAGGCGATGCGCGCGTCGAACCCGCGCGCCGGGAGCGGGGCGACGGGCACCCCCTGGGCCGCGACGGGCGCGGCGACGAGAGTCCAGGTCAGCAGGACGCGGATGCCGGGCATGACGTCTCCCCCGAGAGGTCGGGCCCCACGGGTCGTCGCGGAGCGCTCCCGGGAGTATGCCCGGGATCCCGGAGGGTGACGACGGATGCGACGTCGGGTGCCGCCGCGCCAGGACGATCGCCGTCGGGCCGCGCGCCGGAGAGGCGCTGGAGGCGGCACCCGGATTCGAACCGGGGGTGACGGATTTGCAATCCGTTGCCTTACCACTTGGCCATGCCGCCCTGCGTCTGCAGAGGAGGAGGACCATAGCAACGGGACGCGGCTCGCGGTAGCAGCGACGGCGGGTCCTGCGGGCGCAGGGAGGTGTGGTCCGCGCGCCGCGGAAGGACGCGCGCGGCGCCGGCCGCGGCTCCGGTGTCGGATCCGGCACCGGCACCGGCTCCGCTAGCGGCTCCGGTACCGGCAGCGGCTCCGCTCCGGCTGCGGGTCCGGTCGCTCCAGCGGCAGCGCCCCATCGCCCCCGTGCCCCCCCGCCCCCCGACGCGATACAACGACGCCCCCCGCCGGAGACCCGCCCGCCGTGCCCGCCCCCCAGCACCCCGACGACGCGCTCCACCCGGGCCGCCGGCCGTTCCCCGTGCTCCCGGCCTGCGACCACTACGCGGGCACCGAGGCGCGCATGCGCAAGGCCCTGCGCCTGCAGTCGGAGAGCGCGCACGCCTTCGACGTGACGCTCGACCTCGAGGACGGCGCGCCCACCGGCCGCGAGCGCGAGCACCGGAAGCTCGTCGTCGACCTCCTGCGCTCGGAGGAGAACGTGCGGCGGCGCGCGGGTGTGCGCATCCACGACCCGGACAGCCCCCACTGGCGCGACGACCTCGAGACCGTCGTGCGCGGCGCGGGCGAGGTCATGACGCACCTCACCGTGCCGAAGGTCGACGGCGTCGGGCCGCTCTCCGAGGTGCTCGACGCGCTGGCGTCGGTCCGGCGCGCGGTCGGGCTCGAGCGCGAGATCCCGGTGCACGTGCTCGTCGAGACGCACGTCGCGATCCACGACGCCTGGGACATCGCGGCGCTGCCCGGCCTGCGCACGCTCGAGTTCGGGATCATGGACTTCGTGAGCAGCCACCACGGCGCCGTGGGGAGCGAGGCCATGGAGAGCCCGGGCCAGTTCGAGCACGCGCTCGTGCGGCGCGCGAAGATCCGGCAGGTCGCGGCGGCGCTCGGGCACGGACTCGTCCCGGTGCACAACGTGACGCTCGATGTGAAGGACCCGGAGGCGACGCGCGCCGACGCCCTCCGCGCGCGCCGCGAGTTCGGCTACCTGCGCATGTGGTCGATCCACCCTTCGCAGATCGAGCCCATCCGCGAGGCCTTCGCGCCGGACGAGACGGAGGTCGCGCGCGCCCAGACCGTCCTGCTCGAGGGACGCGCCGCGCACTGGGGCCCCATCTCCGTCGACGGCCGGCTCTACGACCGCGCGAGCTACCGCTACTTCTGGAACGTGCTCCGCCGCGCGCGGATGGCGGGCGCGACGCTCACGCCGGAGACGGTCGAGGCGTTCTTCGCGGAGCGCTGACGCGCGCCGTCTACGGCACGACCTGCCGCACGGCGTTCGAGAGCACGAGGCCGGCGGGCACGCTTCCGTCGCGCACGACGAACTGCAGCGTGATCTCCGTGCCGCTCGCGAAGCCCGCGGGCCAGGTCACGGAGAGCGCGTCGTCACCCGCGGAGTCGGTCCCGAACAGGATGACGTGCGTCCACGGGAACGCGTGGAGCGTGCCGCCGAGCACGTCCCAGGGCGCGCTCGTGAACGAGACGAACGCGCCGCACAACGCGTCGGGCGCCGCGCCGACGAGGAAACGGTCCATGCGCGTGCCGGGCTCGAGCGACCCGCTCGCCGCGAGGCGCGGCGCGGTGGACACGCCGACGGACGCGCCGCCGAGATCCTGCCAGGCGTCGGGCGCGCCGACGGCGAGCACCTCGTCGGCGTACTCGTTGGCGGCGTGGACCGTGCCCAGCGCGTCGACGGCGAGCCCGCCGTCGGACGCGAAGACCGTCGTCGTGAGCCCCGGCACCTCCCGGTCGAGCAGCGTCGTCACCTTGCCGTCGAGCGCCACGCGGACGAGTGTCCGTGACCACAGGGCGGTCGCGTTGCCGAGGTCGTCGACGACCACGCCGAGCGGCGCGCCGGACGCGCCGCCGAAGTGGAGCAGTGTCGCCACCCCGCCGGCGAGGCGGTGCAGGCCGATCCCGTTCTGGACGAGCAGCGAACCGTCCGGCGCGACGGCGAGGTCGACGACGCCGCCGATGCCGGACGGCGGCGACACCGTCTGCGCGCCGCCGCCGGGGAGCAGCCGCAGGACCGGAACGCTCGTCTCCCCGGCGACGTACACCGAACCGTCGGGCGCGGCGGCCACCGCGAGCTTGCCGGAGAGCGTCGGCGAGGCCTCGAAGGCGACGGTCACGGGACCCGCCGGCGGGACGCGGAACACACGCAGCGCGTCGCCGACGTACAGCACGCCCTGCGGGTCGACGGTCGCGTCGAGGGCCCATTGGAGCGGGACGCCCCCGGTGAGCCCCGGCCCGAACACGAGGCTCGCCGCGCCCGCGCCGTCCACGCGATGGACCTCCTGCGTCGTCCTGGCCACGACGAACACGCCGTCCTGCGGGTGCGGCACGACGTCGATCAACCGGTTCTGGGCGGTGGCGGACGGCGGGAGCGAGAGCACCGTCGAGACCGCGCCGTCCGGCGTGATGCGCACGACGGCGCCCGTGTCCCGGCTGCCGACGTACACGTTGCCTGCGCGGTCGACGCCCACGCCCACGGGGCGGGAGATCTCGTGGACGACCGGCGCGGCGCCGGAGGTCCCCGCGCGGTCGAGCAGCAGCGTCACGGTCCCGTCGGGCGCGACGCGCTTCACCGTGTCGGCGCCGCCGTCGGAGCCGTTCCGCGCATGGGCCGTCCACACCGTGCCGTCGTCGTGCAGGCGGAACCGGACGCGCCCGGTGTCGGAGCCGGGGAGCTCGGACACCGGCCCGGGGAAGGAGGCGCGATGGACCACGCGACCCGCCTGCAAGCCCGGGCCGGCGCGCCAGAAGACGTCGCCCGCGCCGTCGACCGCCAGCGACCCCGGCTCGGTCCACTGCGGCTGCGCCAGCCCGCCCAGGCCCAGCTTCAGGACCTTCGGCTGGATCGTGAAGTTCGTGAAGCCGCCGTAGGGGTCGGGGACGAACGTCCGGTACCGCCCGGCGACGTACAGCTGGCCCTGCGCGTCGATCGCGACGGACTCGGGCTCCATGCCCCCCGCCGGGGAGGCGAACATCCAGTCGATGACGTCCTGCGGGCCGAGCGGTCCGCTCGCGGGCGCGAGGCGGGAGATGCGGACGGCCTTCGTGCCCTCGTTCGGGAGGTAGGTCCAGTGGAGGTAGTGCGTGACGTACACGTCGCCGACCGGGTCGACGTCGAGGTCGACGATGACGCCCGGACCGTCCTCGGTCGAGAGCGCACGCACCACGCCCGCGTCGTCGATGCGGAAGACGTCGAGGTCGCGCGACGTGACGTAGACGCGCCCCATCGGATCGGCGGCCATGAGGCGCGGGTCCGCGAACGCGCGCCCCTCGGCGCCCGCGGCCGTGAGCACGGGCGTCGCTGCAGGGCCGTCGATGCGGAAGACGTTGTCGCTGCCGACGGCGCCGACGAGCACGCGGCCCTTCGAGTCCTCGACGAGGACGGCCGGCGCGCGGAGCGGCTCGCCGTCGACGCCGTGCTCGTCGAGCACGAGGTGGGCACTGCCGTCCGTGTCGATGCGGAAGAGGGTGTGGTTGCCGGTGCCCGCGACCCACACGCGGTCCTGGCCGTCGACGATCAGCGCGGTCGGCGTCACGAGCGGCCGCCCCCCGGCGCCCGCGCCGTCGAGCACGAGCGTCGCCGTGCCGTCGGGCGCGACACGGAACACGTTGTCGCTCGACGTGCCGGCGACCCACACGTTGCCGGCCGAGTCGACCGCGGGCTCCGTCGGATCGTTGAGCACGGCCGGGTCGCCGACCGTCATCCCCGGGTACACGACCCGCCGCACGACCTGCCCGTCGGCGGGCGGCGCCGCGAGGCCGGCGACCAGCGTCGCGACGACGAGTCCTGCGAGACGGGTCTTCATGGGCTCCTCCCACGCGTCGGCGCTCGCCCGGCCACGCCGGGTCTCCCCCCGATACCCCAGCCGGTCGACCGGGTGACGCGTTCGAGCGTCTCCGGCGCGCCCGGTCAGGCGTCCGTCGCCGCGGCCTTCCGCTCCTCGAGCGCCTTCTTGACCGCCTCGCTCTCCGGCCACTGCATCGCGGCGACCTCGAGGTAGAGGAGGACGTCGCCCGGGTCGTGCTCCTGTCCGAGGGCCTCGAGGGTCTCTGCGACCTTGTCCTCGGCGGGCTCGTCGTCGCCCTCGATGGAGCCGTCCTCGTGCGGCACGCCGACGCCGTCGAGGAAGCCGGTCACGAGGTCCTTGCGCGGGCCGAGCAGGTAGGAGCGCACGAGCTCGAGCGCGAGGTCCTCGTCGCGCGTGCGCAGGATGAACGCGCGGAGCGCCTTGATGCGCATGGGCAGCGGCCGCTTCGCGACGGTCTGCGGGCGGCTGTTGAGCGCCTTCCCGATGGGCCCGTCGAGCGCACGCTGCCCCCGCTCCTCGAGGGACTCGTAGAGCGCGGTGAGGCGTTCGAGGGACATGGAGTCGATGAGCTGGAGCACGGGTCTCGGTCTCGCGGGGTGGAGCGGTCGCGTCGGATGATACCCGCGCTCGTGCGCCGTTCCACGCCGCGCATCGACGGGCGCGCATAGGACGTGCGCCGACGGCGCGCGGTTCTCCGGCAACGCGATTCCAGCCGGGCGCCCCGGTCGGCCGAAGACAGGATCACGCCAGGACAGCAGGACAGAGAGAGAGAGAGCGCGCGAGCACGACCCATGAAGATCGTCCTCATCTACGCGAAGTCCCAGACGTTGAAGCAGTCCGTCGAGGGGACCTACGCCTCCGGGGAGACGCGCGGCGAGTACTCGCGCGACGAGATCTACCCGCCCCTCGGCATCGCGACCCTCGCGGCGCGGCTGCGGTCGATCGGCGGCTACGACGTCGAGCTCTTCGACGACTCGCTCGACGACGTCGAGGAGATCGTCGCGGCCATGCACGCCGCGGACGTCGTCGGCATCTCGTCGCTCACGCCGAACGCGAAGCGCGCGCGCGAGCTCGGGCTCATCGCGCGCAACGAGTGCGGCAAGCCGACGATCCTCGGCGGCCCGCACCCCACGACGAACCCCGAGTACTTCCTCGACGCGGGCGCCGCCGACATCTGCGTGCAGGGCGAGGGCGACCTCACGCTGCCCGAGATCCTCGAGCACCTCGACGACCGCGACGCGTGGAAGGACATCCAGGGCATCACCTTCCTGGGCGACGACGGGAACCTCGTCGCGACGCCGCGCCGTCCGCTCATCAAGAAGATGGACGAGGTGCCGTGGCCCGCGTACGAGCTCTACGACATGCGGCGCTACTTCGAGACGATGGTCACGCCCGGCGTGCCCGTCATGACGAGCCGCGGCTGCCCGTTCTCGTGCACCTTCTGCGACGCCGAGATGACCCCGCGCCAGTACCGCGCGATGTCGGCGCAGAACACCGTCGACCTCATGGAGGCGCTCATCGAGCGGTACAACCCGCCGCAGCTCTTCCTCTTCGACGACCTCTTCACCATCCAGCGCAAGCGCGTCATCGAGGTCTGCAAGGAGATCGTGCGCCGCAACCTCTCCTTCGAGTGGACCTGCGAGTCGCGCGTCGACACCGTCGACTTCGAGCTGCTCCGCTGGATGCGCAAGGCCGGCTGCGTGAAGGTCTACTACGGCCTCGAGTCGGGCTCGCCGAACGTCCTGCTCACCATGAAGAAGGACGTCACGCCGGAGAAGATCCTGCGCGGCGCCAAGCTCAACCGCATGGTCGGTATGTACTTCAAGTTCTTCATCCTGTACGGCTTCCCGTCGGACACGGAAGAGGACTACGCGCTCACCGAGGAGCTCGTCGCGAAGTGCCGCAGCAACGCGATCTCCGTGAGCATCCTCGCGCCGATCCCGGGCACGGAGGTCTACGAGCAGATCAAGCACGAGCTGCTCGGCGACGTCACCGAGACCGAGTTCCACTACTGGCACCACACCGAGATGTGGAAGCACCCGCGCTTCAGCCACGACGAGCTCGTCGCCGCCCGCAAGCGGCTCATCGAGCGTCACGCGCGGGCGCGCAACGGCTGGAAGTCCTGGCTCTCACGCAAGTGGGAGCGGCTGCTCGCGGTCGTGCAGCACCCGGTGCTGCTGGCCGACTTCGTCGACATCCACCGTCGCAAGCGCCTGCACCAGAAGCGCATCGCGCTCGACTGGGGCACGACGCTCTCGCGCGACCCGCTGCGGCTGCAGATCCCGACCGTCAAGCTCGAGACGCACGAGGTCCGCTGAAGGACGCCCCGCGGTCTACCAGTTGGCGAGCGCGTCGTGCAGCAGGCGCACGCCGAAGCCGCGCGCGCCGGGCGGGAAGTCCTCCTTGGACGCCATCTCCCACGCGGCGCCGGCCACGTCGAGGTGCGCGTGCGGGACACCGCCGCTGAAGTTGAAGAGGAAGGCCGCGGCGGTGCAGGAGCCCGCGTCGCGTCCGGCGGAGTTCCGGATGTCCGCCCACTTGCTCTTCACGGCCTCGTCGTAGGCCTCGTAGCTCGGCATGTGCCAGACCTTCTCGTCCGTGCGCGCGGCGGCCTCCTCCAGGCGCGCGACGAGCTTGTCGTCCTTGCTGAAGAGGCCCGCGGCCTCGTGGCCCAGCGCGACGACGACGGCGCCCGTGAGCGTCGCCATGTCGATGATCGCGTCGGGCTCGAACTTCGTCGCGAGGTGGATCGCGTCGGAGAGCACGACGCGCCCCTCGGCGTCGGTGTTGATGACCTCGATGGTCTTGCCCGAGCCCGTCGTCACGACGTCGCCCGGCTTGTAGGCCGAGCCGCTCGGCATGTTCTCGGTGGTCCCGACGATGCCGATGACGCGCACGTCCTTGGGCTTCGTCGCGGCGACGGCCTTCATGAGGCCGATGGTCGCCGCGGCGCCGCACATGTCGTACTTCATCTCCTCCATGCCGCCGGCCGGCTTGAGCGAGATGCCGCCCGCGTCGAAGGTGAGGCCCTTGCCGACGATGCAGATCGTCTTCTTGTAGCGGGCGGGCTTGTACTCCATCTCGAGGATGTAGCAGGGCAGGTCGGAGCCCGCGTTCACCGCGAGGATGCCGCCCATCTTCATGCGCTTGAGCGCCGCCTTGTCGTGCGCCTTGAAGCGCAGCTTGCCGGCGGTACAGACCTTGCGCGCGATGCTCTTGAGGTGGTTCGGGTCGCAGAGGTTGCCGGGCAGGTCGCCCAGCTCGCGCGCGAGGTTCGTGCCCTCGGTGACCTGCTGGGCGTTCTTGAGCACGGCGGCCGCGCCCCGCACGCCGCTCACGACGACGGCCTGGCCGGGCGGCGTCGAGTCGGACTTCTTGACCGGGTAGCGGTAGGCGCTCAGCACGAGGCCCTCGCCGAGCGCGCCGAGCGCCTCCTGGTCGAGCTCGAGCGACGACGCCGTCCCGACGACGATCTTCTTCGCGCCGAGCGCCGCGCCCCTGGTCCCCGCGATGAGGCCCGCGCGCCGCACGAGCGCGCGCGTGACCTCCTTGGCCTTGCCCATCCCGACGAGCAGCAGCGCCCGCGGCCCGCCCGACGACTCGGCGTGGACCACGAGCGTCTCGGCCTTCTTCGCCTTGAACGCCTTGGACTTGACGAGCCCCTCCGCCCGCTTGCCCAGCGGCCCCGCGCGCAGCGAACCCTTGCCCTCGGGCACGAGCAGCACGACGAGGGGGACCTTGCTGTCCAGGTCGGAGGACTTGCCGGCGGTGAGGCGCATGGGGTGGTCTCCTGGGGCGGCGCGGGAGCGGCCGCGGATCGACGGGACGAAGGCCGGGACGTTATCACAAGGCCTCGCCGGCCTCGAACCCGTGGAGCCCGCCGTGGCCCGCATCCCCCGCTGTCTCGTCGCGTCCCTCGACGACCCCGAGCTGGACCGCGACACGCGTCACCACCTCGCGCGCGTGCTGCGCCTGCGGCCGGGCGCGCCGATCGAGCTCGTCGACGGCGCGGGCGGCCTGCGCGCCGCGCGCTGGTCGGGCGACGCGCGACCGGCGGTTGACGAAGGCGTGGCCTCGCGCGCGCCGCCCCCCGCCGACCCGCTCTGGCTCGTCGTCGGACCCCCGCGCCCGTCGCGGCTCGACTGGCTCGTCGAGAAGGCCGCGGAGCTCGGCGTGGACCGCCTGCTGCTCCTGCGCTGCGAGCACGCCGCGCGCTCGGTGGGCGACGCGCGGCTCCTGCGGCTGCAGCGCAAGGCGCACGAGGCGCTCCTCCAGTGCCGACGTCTCCACGCGCTCGAGGTCGCGGGCGAGACGGACCTCGACGGCGTGCTCGCGCTCGCGGCGGCGCACGACGCGGACCTGTGGGTCGCGGACGCGCCGCCCGACGGCGCGCCGGCGAGGGACGAGACGACCGGACCCGGCGCGCTGCCGCCGCGCGCGCCCGGCCGTCCGCTCGTCGCGGTCGTGGGCCCGGAGGGCGGGCTCTCGGACGACGAGCGCGCGCGGCTCGCCGACGCCGGCGCGCGCGCCGTGCACCTCGGCGCCGGCGTGCTGCGCGTCGAGACCGCCGCGCTCGCCCTCGCCGCCCGGCTCGCGCGCTGACCGTCGGGTCCGGGTAGGATGCGCGGCCATGGAGC
>JAUIEF010000161.1 GCA_030428785.1 bacterium | reverse complement strand
CTACGTCTACGTGATGACCTCGGGCGGACCGGGTACCGCGACCTACACGCTGTCGCTCTACGCTTGGCATCAGACCTTCAGTTTTATCAAGTGGGGCTATGGAGCAACGATCAGCCTGTTCGCCCTGTTCATCATCGTGGTCGTCGCGAACATTTATGTCGCGGCGACGCGACTGCGCTGGTGAGGGAAGGAGCAATGCCATGATGCTTACGCCCGCCCAACGAACACTGCGCGCAATTCTTGCCTGGAGCGTCGTCGCCCTGTTCGTGCTCCCGATCTACTTCTGGATCACGGTGGCCTTCACCATCGTGGTCTTCGCGCTCTTCTCCTCCATGAGCGACGTCGAGCGCGCGTTCTCCGACCAGCCGCAGGGCGACGACCTCGCGGGCTCCTTCGTGTGCGCGACCACGGGTGAGACGGTCGGCTACGACATCCGCTCGTTCGAGACGCTGAGCCGCAACTACGCGAAGCTCGTGCGCATGACGGGCGGCGACACGAACGACCTCGACGAGGACCAGATCTGGGCGTTCGCGATCTCGGTCGCGGACGCGCAGGGGGCGGGGCTCCGCGTCTCCGACCGTGAGCTCGGCTCGGCGCTCAGCGCCATGATGGGCGGTGACGCCCAGCTCTACGAGCGCATCGTCCTGCAGGCGGGCTTCCCGTCGAAGCGCGCCTTCGAGACCTTCTTCCGGAAGGTGCTCATCGCGCAGCGCTGGCAGCAGGCGCAGATGCAGGCCGCGTCGGTGCTGCCCGCCGAGGACGTCTACCAGCGCTGGCGCTCGGAGAACGAGCTGTTCGACATGGACGTCCTGCTCTTCGCGGACCGCGACACGGACTCCATCCCGGCGCCCGGCCCCGAGGCCCTCCGCGAGTTCTGGGACGAGCTGCCCGACTTCCGGCGCGAGAGCCTCTTCAAGGAGCCGGCGCGGCACGACATCGCGTTCGGCGCGATGCTCTTCACGACGGACCCCGACCCGATCATCGCCGGGCTCTCCGAGGACCTCGCGAAGTTCGTCAAGGAGCCGGACGACGCGCAGATCGCGCAGCGCTTCCAGCGCGTGAAGCGCGAGCGCTACCCGGACCTCGAGGAGCCGGACGAGGTCATCGAGGCGGACCTGCGCCGCGAGCTCAAGGTCCTCTCGCTCGCGACCCGCGCGCACACCGAGTTCCGGCTGCTCCCCGAGGAGGAGCGGACGATCGAGAACTTCCGCGCCCAGATGGAGCTCTTCGGCCTCACGGTGAGCGACCCCGAGGGCCTGCTGGGCCCCGAGGAGGTCGAGGCGCTCGAGCCCATCGGCGACGAGCTGCTCGGCATCCGCCTCCAGCAGATGCGCAAGGCCGGCGACAGCCAGACGCTCACGAGCGTGAGCGGCAAGGAGTCGGCGGCGGGCGTCGTGTACCTCCAGGACCTCGTCGAGGCGCGGCCGCTCTCCTTCGAGGAGGCCGGCGACAAGGTGCTCGAGGAGTGGCGCAAGACGCAGGCCGACCAGGAGGCGCGGGACTTCCGCGACGCGCTCGCCGAGGCGACCCGCGCGCTGCCCGAGGCGGCCGCGGAGATCGCCGAGATCGAGGCGCGCGCGGCGGAGGAGGCCCTCGCGCGCATCACGGCCGCCGAGGCCGCCGCCGACGCGGGTCCGGGCGCGCCGCCCGTCGACGACGAGATGCGCGAGCAGATCCGGGACGAGGCGCTCGCGGCCGTGCAGCCCGAGATCGACGTCGTCGTGCAGGAGCACGCGGGCGAGGTCTGGGAGCCGACAGTCGCCGCGTGGATGGAGACGCTCGGCGACCGCGTCGAGCGCGTGACCTACGACGACGTGCCGGCCAACACCCGCAGCAAGCTCACCGCCGACGAGCGGGACCCGAACAGCGTCGAGCAGTTCGTGAAGACGCACTTCTCCGTGCTCGCCCTGGACGCGGGCGGCGTGACGGACGTGCTCCGCCTGCCGGTCGCCGAGACGTCCGCGGTCGTGCGCGTCGCGGACCGCTCGTACCCGCCCATGTCCGAGATGCTCGCCGACGAGGAGGGCATGGACCGTGCGCGGCAGACCCAGGCGCAGGCGGCGCTCACCATGGCGCAGATCGAGTTCATGCCGGCGGCCATCATGGAGTCGCACGGCCTGCGTCGCCCCGAGCGGACGGAGCCCGGCGCCGAGGAGGGCGAGGAGCCCGCGGCGCCCGCCGGGTCCTGAGCCCGGCCGGTCAGCGCTCGGCGGGGGACGTCGCCGGAGCGCGCGCGGCACCCGGGTCGAGACACGGCGGCCGGCTCGGCACGACCGGGTCGTAGCCGCCCGGATGGAGCGGCTGGCAGCGCAGCACGCGCCACACGGCCATCGCCGTGCCGACGAGCGGTCCCTTGCGGACGAGCGCCTCGGCCGCGTAGTGCGAGCAGCTCGGCGTGAAGCGGCAGCTGTCCGGGATGACGGCGCCGATCGTCGAGCGCCAGAGCCGGAGCAGCAGCGTCGCGAGGGCGCGCATCAGCGGGGGCTCCGGCCGCGCCTCGGGCCGCGGCGGTCGCGCGTGTCGCGCGACCCGCCCGGGTCCTCGCCCGCGCGGGCGACGACGCGGCGCAGCGAGTCGAGCGCCTCGGCCGTCGTGCGCGGGGCGCTGCGCGGCCGCGCGATGAGCACGACCTCCATGGGCGCCGGGAGGTCGTGACGCACCTCGCGCCACGCGGCGCGCAGGCAGCGCTTCACGCGGTTGCGGGCCGGCGCGTCGCCGACCTTGCGGCCCACGCTCAGCCCGACGCGCGTCCGCTCGCCGGGGAGGAGCGGGCGGAGCCGCGCGACGACGTGCCGCGTGACGACCTTGCGGCCGGACGCGAAGACGCGGTCGAACTGCTGACGGCTCCGCAGCCGGTCCGACCGGTCGAAGCGCCGCCGGCGTCCGCCGTCAGCGTCCGCCGGAGGGCTGGGCACCCCGGGCCACCAGGCGGTCGATGCGGTCGAAGGTCTCGGCCGCCACCTCGTCGTACTGCACGGTGCGCGAGCGCAGCCGGAGGTACGACTCGAGGTCGCGCACGGCCTGGTCGAGGTCGCCCCGGCGCTCGTGGAGCGTCGCGCGGAACTCGTAGTGCGCCGCCTGGATGAGCTGCCGGCGCTCGAGCGCGTCGAGCGCGTCGATGGCCGCCGCGTCGTCGCCCAGCCGGTAGTGCAGGTGGGCGATCGTGTCGCGCAGGACGCGCTCCTTGACGAGGTTGTCCTGGATGCGCTTCTCGAGGCCCATGGCGAGCGTCGGCGAGAGCTCGAGCTTGCCCTGGAGGGTGTCGTTCGCGAGCTCGTTGGCCTGCACGAGCTGCTCGACGGCGCGCAGGCTGAACTCGAGCGCCTCGCGGTCGCGCTCGCCCTGCACGTTGAGCACGAGCGCGAGCTCGATGAGCGCGTAGGCGTTGTCGCCCTGGAGCTCGAAGTCGAGCACGCGACGCAGGCAGTGCTCCGCGCGCTCGAGGTGCCGCTCGCGGGCGCGCCGCTCGGACTCGAGCGCCTCCGTCTCGAGCTCGCGGCCGGCCTCGTCGAGGTAGTCGCTGCCGAGCCGCCACTCGATGCGGCCGATGGCGTCCTCGCCGGCCATGGCGCGCGCGAGGTGCGCCTGCCCGGCGCCGAGCCACACGCGGTAGTCCGCGGCGTCGTCTCCGAGCAGGTCCTCGAGGATCTCGACCGCCTGGTCGAGCATGCCGAGGTCCTTGCGCGCCTCGCCGAGCTTCGTGAGGCAGAAGCCGCGCATGAGGCGCATGCCCACCGCGTCCTCGTCGAACGCGAGGGCCATCTCGGCCTGCTGCACCGCCTGCTGGTAGGAGCCCTGGTTGTAGAACTCCTGGCTGTTCTTCTGGTGCAGCGAGAAGCGCTGCTGCTCCTCGTCGGTCAGCCCGCAGGCCGACGCGAGGAGCAGCGGAGCGGCGAGCGCGACCGCGCGGACGAGGCCGCGGGTCGCGCGCTGGGGACGGTCCGCGTTCAGCCGAGGTCCTCGGCGTCGTAGACCCACTTGTGTCCGGCTGGTTGCCATTCGACGATCTCGTCGGCGTCGAAGAAGAGGGAGACCTCGCGCTCCGCCGCCTCGGGCGAGTCGGAGCCGTGGATGAGGTTGTAGGAGCGGGAGACCCCGAAGTCACCGCGGAGGGTGCCCGGCTCGGCGTCGCGGCCGAACGTGGCGCCCATCATCTTACGGCACACCGCGATGGCGTCCACGCCCTCGAGCACGAGGACGAGCACCGGGCTCTCGCTCATGAAGCGCACGAGGCCCGGGTAGAACGGGCGCTCCTTGTGCGCCTCGTAGTGCTTCGCGAGGAGCTCCTCGTTGAGCCGGCGGAAGCGCGCGGCGACGACCTTGAGGCCCTTCTCCTCGAAGCGGGTCAGGATGCGGCCCATGAGGCCCCTCTGGACGGCGTCGGGCTTGAAGATGATGAGCGTGCGTTCCATGGCTCGGTTCGGTCCTGGCGGAGTCGGTGGGGTGGGGACGGGTCCGCGCGCCGGTCGGCGACGGGGGTCGCCGGCACGCCCTCTTCCGGGCGGCGGCGAGCCGCGCACTCTAGCAGGCGGCGGGCGCCCGCCTCCAGCGGGCGGAGGGCCTCGGCGTGCGGGTGGATCGCGGGGTCGGGGGCGCGCTAGCCTGGGGCGTCCTCCCGGTGTCCCGCCCCTCGGAGTCCCGCCGTGGTCCGGCCCCGCGCCCCGCGCCCCGCTCCGATCGGCGACCCGTCGCGCCCCGCACGGCGCGGCGTGCCGTCGCCGCGGCTCGCGCGGGCGCTCGTCCTCCTCGCGGCGACCGCGGCCTGCGGCGTGAGCCGCGTGCAGCCCGTGGGCAGCGACGACCCGGCCGCGCTCCCGAACCTGCGGCGCGCGAGCGAGGCGCTCCAGGAGCGCATCGTCCGCGAGAAGGAGCACGTGACCTCGCTCAACCGGCAGCTCGAGGACCTGCGCGCCACCGAGGCCCGCGTCTACGCCGAGCTGCTCGCCGCGGAGGAGTCCTTCCAGCGGCTGCGCGCCGACGCCGACGGCGCCCGCGCCGACGTCTCCGCCGTGCAGCAGGAGCTCGCCGAGATCGGCCGCGCCCTCGACGAGGCCCGCGCCGCGCGGGAGGCGGCGCGCACGGAGCGGGCCGCGCTCGAGCTCGAGGTCGAGACCGCGCGCGCCGAGGGCCTCGAGGTGCGGCGCGAGATCGAGTTCTGGCGCGGCGGCGTCGACGCGACGGGGGAGGTCACCGCCTTCCGCAAGCGTCGCCTCGAGGAGTTCCGCCTGCGCTGGGCGATCCCCGAGGACAAGTGGGCCGAGCTCATGGGCGACCTCGGGCTCACGCGCGTGCTCGTCGGGCCCGAGGGCCTGCAGCCGCCCGAGGAGCCGCCGCCGGACAGCCTCCCGCCGCCCCCCGGCACGCCCGGCGTCGACGACGCGCCGCCCCCCGAGGGCGCCGACGAGCCGACGGGCGCCGACGAGGCGACGGGCGCCGACGACGCGACGGGCGAGGCAGCGGGCGAGGCGGACGGCACGCCGGCCGACGGCGACGCGCCGCCCTCCGGAGACGGCGACGCAGTCGACGCCGACGGCGACGCGGCGGACGCCGAGGGCGAGCCGCCGGCCGCCGACGCGGACGACGAACCGGCCGCCGCGGACCCATGACGCGACGCGCGCACGAATCGTCGAAAAAGGACGCACCCGGGGTTGATTCGGTCGGGCCCCTCCGTAGGATCCAACCCGTTTCCGTACCGCGGTCGGAAAATGGTGTTTCCGGCACGCACGCGGGGCCTCGCGACCGGGCGCGACACACGGCTCGGAAGACCCATGTCGGGGCCTGATCGCGGGACGCCTCCGAGGCGCGGTTCGGACCTCATGCAGTTCGCGGACCTCGGCCTGCGTCTGGCCGTGACCGTCGCGCTCTTCACGTACGCGGGATACCGACTCGACCGATGGCTCGGCACCGGACCCTGGCTCCTCATCGCGCTCTGCTTCGTCGGGGTGACGGGCGGGATGCTGTCCGTGGTGCGCGGCGTCAACCGCTGGACCGCGGCGGAGAAGGCGTCGCACGAGCCGCCGCCGGAGGACACGCGTGATGGCGGCGGGTGACCTCGTGGGCGGCGCAACGACGGGAACGGGGACGGGAGCGGGAGCCGCGACCGGCAAGGCCGGCTCGGCGCACGACCGGGCGTTCTACACCGGCACGGCCGTCGCGACCGCCGTCGTCCCGACGCTCATCCTCTGGGGCGCGCCCTTCGACGAGCCGCGCCACGTCCTGGGCGCCGTCGTCGGCTGGGCCCTCGCGCTGCTCGTCATCGTCCCCAGCTACGTGCTGCTGTCGCGCGCCCTCGGTGACGACGACAACCAGCGCTTCTTCCGGCTCTTCGCGGGCGGGACCATCGGCCGCATGGTCGTGGTGCTCGTCGCCGTCGTGCTCTTCGCGACGCTCGTCGAGGAGGCGCCGGTCAAGACCTTCCTGCTCTCGTTCTTCCTCGGCTACCTGCTGCTCACCGGCCTCGAGGTCATGATGGCCCTCGGCAAGGCCCCCAACAGGAGGCACGCATGATCCCGTCGGGTCCGACCCGCTCGACCCTCCGCACGTCCGTCGCGCTGCTGCTCGCGCTCGTCGCCGCCTGGGCGCCGCTCGCGGGGAGCGCCGCCGCGCAGGACCACGACGACGGCCACGCCGCCGCCGACACGCACGACGGGGGGCACGACGCCGGAGGTCACGATGCCCACGGCGACGTCGACCGCACGGGCGACGCCTCGCTGTTCACCGAGCTGTTCTCGCACCTCGTGCCGCACGCGGTGACGGGCGTCTGGATCGGCGGCGACAAGGGCTTCGGCCTCGTCGACCCGTACGTGCTCGACGCGCACGGGCAGCCGGTCGAGGGCGGGCACGGCCCGGAGGTCTACCACAGCTCGGGCGAGTTCACCGAGGCGCGCCAGGCGTCCTTCGGCGGCGGCACGGGCATCCTCATCTACAACATCAACACGGCCATGTGGCTGGCCGCGCTCCTGCTCGTGCTCGCGTTCCTGCCGGTGGCCGGCAAGGCGCGCAAGCTCGCGGGGCAGGCGCCGCGCGGCGCGTACTACGGGCTCATGGAGTCGCTGTTCCTCTTCGTCCGCGACGAGATGGTCTACGGCGTGCTGGGCAAGGAGCACGGGCGGCGGTTCGTGCCGCTCTTCCTGACCCAGTTCTTCTTCATCCTCTTCATGAACCTCATGGGCCTGCACCCGTTCTTCGGGGGGCTCGGCGGCACGGCGACGGCCAACCTCGCCGTGACCGGCGGCCTGGCGTTCACGACGCTGCTCTGGATCCACATGAGCGGCATCCGCGAGCACGGCTTCGGGCACCACTGGAAGAACTTCATCCCGCACGGCCTGCCGTGGTTCGTCCTGCCGATCATCATCCCCGTCGAGATCCTGGGGATCATCGTCAAGCCGGCCGCGCTCACGATTCGTCTCTTCGCGAACCTCACCGCGGGACACCTCATCGTGCTCGGCCTGTTCGGCCTCGTGTACTTCTTCGGCAGCGCCGTGATCGCCGTGCCCGTCATGGGCATGGGCATCGCGATCTACTGCCTCGAGCTCTTCGTCTGCTTCGTGCAGGCGTACATCTTCACCTACCTTTCGATCGTGTTCCTGGGCGCGTCGCTGCACCCGGACCACTAACGTTTCGTCAGCACCCGGGCGGCGGCGCGGTGCGCTGGCGACTCGGCTTTCCAACCCGGAGGAAACAGATGGACATCTCTCTCGGCCTCGGTCTCACGGGCCTGGGTGCCGGCCTCGGCGCCGGCGTCGCGCTCCTCGGTGGTGGCGGCGGCATCGGCCGTCTCGCGACCGCCGCCATGGAGGGCATCGCCCGCCAGCCCGAGGCGGCCGGCGACATCAAGGGCGGCATGATCATCACCGCCGCCTTCATCGAGGGTGCGACCCTCTTCGCCGTCGTCGTCTGCCTGCTGCTCGCCCTCGGCGCGCAGGGCTACCTCGGCGCCGCCGCGGAAGCCCTCGGCTGAACCGGCCCCACGCCGCGCCCGCCGACCCCGGTCACGGGATCGGGTCGGCGGGCGCGGTGGACCCCTCCTCGCGTCGTGACTCGGCCGGTCGGACCGGTCGTCGCGCGGCGGGGGAGGTCACCCGCCGGCACTCCGGCCGGCGGGACACCGGGCGGCCCCGCGCCGCCCTCCGCGCGACGCGGACCCGCACCACACACGGAACTCCGTCATGACGGTTGCCCCCTTCTTCCTCGCGGCCGGCGGCTTCAACCCGCTCGCCTTCGACCCCGCGGCCTTCGCGCTGACGGTCATCACGTTCCTCGCGCTGCTGTTCATCCTCGCGAAGTTCGCGTGGGGGCCGATCCTCAAGTCGATCGAGGCGCGCGAGAAGCGCATCGACGACGCGATCAGCCAGGCCGAGAAGGACCGTGAGACCGCCGAGGCCGTGCTCGCCGAGTACCGCGAGCAGGTCAAGAACGTCGAGTCCGAGATCGCCGCGCTCAAGGAGAGCGGGCGTCACGAGGCCGAGACGCTCGCCAAGGACATCAAGGCGCGCGCGGAGGCCGACGCCGAGGCGCGCGTCGAGCGCGCCGTGCGCGAGATCGAGCAGGCCCAGGCGGCCGCCGTCGAGGAGATCCGCAAGGAGGCGGTCACGCTCGGCATGGCCATCGCCGGCAAGGTCGTCGGCCGCACGATCGACGGCGACGAGCAGCGGCGCCTCGCCAACGACGTGCTCGACGGGCTCGGCACGGTGGGCTCCGCCGGGGACAACTGATCCATGGCCTCGACCCGCCTCGTCCTCAACCGCTACGCCACGGCGCTCTTCCAGCTGGCGCACGAGCACGGCACCACCGAGCAGGTGGAGGCCGAGCTCGTCGACCTCGACGCCGTGCTGTCCGAGAACGCGGACCTGCGCCACAACCTGGCGAACCCGCGCATCGGCCGCGACGCCAAGAAGAAGATCCTCATGCAGGTCATGGGCGGCGGCGTGAGCGACCTGCTGCGCCGCACGGTCATGCTGCTCGTCGACAAGGGTCGCGCCGGACTGCTCCACGAGTTCGCCGAGGTCTTCGAGGCCGTCGCCATGGAGGCCTCCGGGCGCGCCGTGGCGCAGGTGGCCTCCGCGAGCCCGCTCGACGACGGCGCGCGGAACCGGCTCCGCGAGCAGCTCAAGCGCATCACCGGCAAGGACGTGAGCCTCACCGAGAGCGTCGACGAGAGCCTCCTCGGCGGCCTCCGCGTGATCGTCGGCTCGCGCATGATCGACGGCAGCCTCCGCCGTCGCCTCGAACTCATCCAGGCCCGTCTGCTCCAGGCGCCCGTCCGCGGCGCCTCGGCCGACTGAGCCGCACGACACGAACCGCAACACCACACAGGGACCGACAGACCCATGAAGCTGCAGCCCTCCGAAGTCACCGCCATCCTGAAGAAGGAGATCGCGAGCTACGACGATTCGCTCCAGATGGAGAGCGTCGGCTCGGTCATCCAGGTGGGTGACGGCGTGGCCCGCATCCACGGCCTCGACAACTGCATGATGTCCGAGCTGCTCCAGTTCCCCGGCGACGTCCGCGGCGTGGCGCTCAACCTCGAGCAGGACAACGTGGGTTGCGTGCTCCTCGGCTCCGACCAGGAGATCAAGGAAGGCGACGTCGTGAAGTCGACCGGCGAGATCATCTCGGTGCCGGTGGGCGAGGGCCTGCTGGGCCGCGTGGTCAACGCGCTCGGCGACCCGCTCGACGGCAAGGGCCCGATCCAGGCGGCCGAGCGTCGCCCGATCGAGATGCCCGCCCCGAGCGTGCTCGAGCGCCAGCCGGTCACCGAGCCGCTGCAGACCGGCATCAAGGCCATCGACGCCATGATCCCGATCGGCCGCGGCCAGCGTGAGCTCGTCATCGGCGACCGCCAGACCGGCAAGACCGCCATCTGCATCGACGCGATCATCAACCAGAAGGGCGGCGACGTCCTCTGCGTGTACGTGGCGGTCGGCCAGAAGCAGTCGACCGTGAAGACCGTGGTCGCCGAGCTCGAGAAGGCCGGCGCCATGGACTACACGATCGTCGTGAGCGCGCCCGCGTCCGACCAGGCGTCCATGCAGTACCTGGCGCCCTTCGCCGGCTGCTCCATGGGCGAGTACTTCCGCGACCGCAGCAAGCACGTCCTCATCATCTACGACGACCTGTACAAGCACGCGCTCGCGTGGCGCCAGGTCTCGCTGCTGCTGCGCCGCCCGCCGGGCCGCGAGGCGTTCCCGGGCGACGTGTTCAACCTGCACAGCCGCCTTCTCGAGCGCGCCGCGAAGCTCAGCGACACGGCCCACGAGTTCAACCCGGACCTCTACGTGTCCGGCGGCGGCAGCCTCACGGCGCTGCCCATCGTGGAGACCCAGGAGGCCGACGTCTCGGCGTACATCCCGACGAACGTCATCTCGATCACCGACGGCCAGATCTTCCTCGAGACCGACCTCTTCAACTCGGGCGTGCGCCCGGCCGTGAACGTCGGCATCAGCGTGTCGCGCGTGGGCGGCGCCGCCCAGCGGCCGGCCATGAAGAAGACCGCCGGCGGCCTGCGCATCGACCTCGCGCAGTACCGTGAGCTCGCGGCCTTCGCGCAGTTCGGCAGCGACCTCGACGAGAACACGAAGCGGCAGCTCACGCGCGGCGAGCGCCTCGTCGAGCTGCTCAAGCAGGGCCAGTACCAGCCCATGAACGTCGTCGACCAGATCGTCTCGGTGTTCGCCGGCACGGCGGGCTTCCTCGACGACCTCGAGGTGAGCCGCGTGCGCGACTTCGAGAAGGGCCTCATCGAGGACCTCCGCGCGAACCACGCGGGGATCCTGAAGACCATCGACGACACCGGCAAGATCGACGACGACACGAAGGCGGCGCTCACCGCGGCCGTCAAGAAGTTCAAGGAGGGCTTCGTCCAGGGCTGACGCGGCGAGGGCCCGAGCCCCGGCGCGACGCCGGGGCGGGACGGAAACCGCGTGGACCCTGAAGGACCGGAGACGAGATGGCCAAGGGCACGAAGGAACTCAAGCAGCGGATCACGGGTGTCAAGAACATCCAGCAGATCACGAAGGCCATGGAGATGGTGGCGACGCAGAAGCTCAAGCGCCTCCAGAACCGTGCCGACGCCGCGCGCCCGTACTCGAGCAAGATCCAGGAGATGGTGGGGCGGCTCGCGGGCTCCGTCCGCAGCGACCTCTCGCCGCTGCTCGCCGACCGCGAGACGGAGCACGTCACGAACCTCGTCGTGACCTCCGACAAGGGCATGTGCGGCGGCTACAACGCCAATCTCGTGCGCTTCGCCATGGCGACGATCGACGGCGACAGGGTCGACGGCGCGGGGCCGGCCCAGCGCACGCAGCTCCTCGGCAACAAGGGCGGCGTCCTGCTGCGCGCCCGCAACCGGACCATCGACCACAAGTACGAGGACGTCGTCGAGAAGCTCGACTACACGCGGGTCCGCACGATCGTGCGCGAACTCGTGAACGACTTCCTCGACGGCCGCACCGACAAGCTGCGCATCGTCTACACCGCGTACCTGTCGGCCGGTCGCCAGACGCCCGCCGCCGTGACCATCCTGCCCATCCGCCCCGACGAGCTCGTCGAGGAGACCGGCGGCGACGAGGACGACACGTCCGTCGACCTCGACTTCATCGTCGAGCCCGACGACGAGTCGCTCCTCAAGGAGCTGCTCCCCAAGTTCCTGGAGATCAAGGTGTACTCGGCCATCCTCGAGTCCCTCGCCTCCGAGTTCACCGCGCGTCGCAACGCCATGAAGCAGGCGACCGACGCCGCGGACGACATGATCGGCGCGCTCACGCGCCAGTACAACCGCGCGCGCCAGGAGAGCATCACGAGCGAGCTGCTCGAGGTCTCCTCCGGTGCTGAAGCCCTCAAGTAGACAGAAGAGAAACCAGGAGACCATCGTGGCTACCGGTTCCGTGATCGAGGTCGTGGGTCCCGTCGTGGACGTCCGTTTCCCGACCAACGAGCTCCCCAACATCTACAACGCCGTCAAGATCGAGGACAGCTCGCGCAACATCGACCTGACCCTCGAGGTGGCGCAGCACCTCGGCGACGACGTCGCCCGCTGCATCTCCATGTCGAGCACCGACGGCATGCAGCGCGGCATGGCCGCCATCGACACCGGCGCGCCGATCAGCGTGCCCGTCGGCGAGAAGGCCCTCGGCCGCATGTTCTCGCTGCTCGGCAAGCCGATCGACGGCAAGGGCGAGATCCCGGGCGTCGAGACGCGCCCGATCCACATGCCCTACCCGAGCTACGAGTCGCAGAAGCCGGTGACCGAGGTGTTCGAGACGGGCATCAAGGTCATCGACCTGCTCTGCCCGTTCGCGAAGGGCGGCAAGATCGGCCTCTTCGGCGGCGCGGGTGTCGGCAAGACCGTGCTCATCCAGGAGCTCATCTACGCCATCGCGACCGCCCACGACGGCTACTCCGCGTTCGCGGGCGTCGGCGAGCGCACGCGCGAGGGCAACGACCTCTACCTCGAGATGGAGGAGTCGGGCGTCCTCAAGAACACCACCCTGGTGTTCGGCCAGATGAACGAGCCGCCGGGCGCGCGTCTCCGCGTCGCGCTCACCGCGCTCACCATGTGCGAGCACCTGCGCGACGTGCTCGGCAAGGACGTGCTGCTCTTCGTCGACAACATCTTCCGCTTCGTGCAGGCCGGCTCCGAGGTGTCCGCGCTCCTCGGCCGCATGCCCTCCGCCGTGGGTTACCAGCCCACGATGGCGTCCGAGATGGGCGCCCTCCAGG